>OMRF01000271.1 GCA_900313435.1 uncultured Lachnospiraceae bacterium
CTATCTTCGCCGCGGGGATGTGGGTGAGGTCGTTGAAAGGACTAACGGCTGGACAAAGATCATTTCCGGAAATGTTACAGGCTATGTGAGGGACGATTATCTTCTGAGAGGTCAGGAGGCTTTTGCCTTCGCGTCCGCGATCCATCCCATGAGTGCAATATCAAATAAAGACGGACTTCGCGTCAGAGCTGATGCTACCACCGATTCAGACATAGTTACAGCTTTGAACAACGGGGAAGCAGCGGCGGTGGATCTTTCATATGACAGATCGGGCGGTTGGACGAAGGTTACAAAAGGCAATAAAACAGGCTATGTAAAGAATGAATTTGTGACCATAGGACAGCAGCTGTCAGCAGGGCTTACCGTTGAAGAATACGCACAGATCAAGGCTGCTGAAAGGGCTGCTGCAAAGGCTGCAGAGGAAGCAAAGAAAAAAGAGGAGACAAAGAAGTCTTCGTCCCAGGTTTCCGCTTCCTCGTCCACTTATACGAAGAATTCGTCGGTATCCGCATCCGCGAGCGATCTTGATCTTCTCGCAGCGCTCATTTACTGCGAGGCAGGGGCTGAGTGCTATGAGGGACAGGTTGCAGTCGGAGCTACAGTCGTAAACAGGATGCACAGCGGTTATTATTCAAATACGATCAGAGGTGCGATCTACGATCCCTGGGCTTACTCTCCTACATGGACAGGAGTTCTGGATAGGGCTTTAGCGAATGGCAATTTCTGCTACGCGGCAGCGCAGGACGCGCTGAACGGAGTTGACCCCACCGGCGGCGCAATGAGCTTCAAGCTTGCGAGCAGCGGACATCCCGGAGTGGTGATCGGACGAGTAGTCTTTTTCTGAGGCGCTTCGCATGACTGCTCCTTAGAACTCACTCCGGAGCCATGTGCGGCAATTCATTTTTCAATCAGGCGTCGTTCGTATGCGGAGCAGTCATGCTCCGCTTTTTCGTTAGGCAAAGGTCAAGGCGGAGCAGCAATGCTCCGCTTTTTCACGCAATTTGTCTATTCCCTTTGAATAGTGTATAATACAGTTTCGGTTTTGACTTTTCGACCCGACCGGGCCGGATGGATGGAGGAGATATCATCAATTCATGAATATACAGGAATACAAGGGAAAGGCTGCCGGGTATCTGAGACTGCCGCTTTATATGATAATAGTCTTCGCGGCAGCGACCATTCCTCTGTTCTTATATAGTGAGAAAGCAGGCTTTGTATCGATCCTCATAGTCATAGCCTATGCCCTCATCGCCTTTAGCCTTTACAAACTGGGCGTGAAGCGCCTGGCGGATGAGATGATGATACTGGCGACTGACTACAATTCGATGCAGAAGCACTTTCTCGAACGTTTTCAGATGCCCTATATCGTTATGGATCTTGAAGGGCATATCCTCTGGCAGAACGATCTTTTCACGATGCTCATGGGGGATTCGGAAATGGTCTACTCAAAGCCTGTTTCTGACTATTTCCCTGAGATCACGAGAGAATGGCTTCTGAAGAGTGAGGAAACGGATTTTTCACTCCGGATCAAGAAGAATGACCGCATATACTATGGTATGTTCGAGCGGGTCACCATGGGAAAGGATCAGAGCCTCATTACCCTCCTTCTTTTTGATGTAACGGAGGATGAGAAGATCAGGCAGGAGAACATAGACCAGCGCCTTTGCTGTGCCCTCCTTTACATAGATAATTACGAAGAGACTATGGAGACCGTGGAGGCTGTCAAGCAGTCGCTCCTTACGGCGGTCATAGACAGGAAGATAACCCGTTATTTTCAGGAAGCGGATGCCATCATCAGGAAGATCGAAAAGGACAAGTATTTCATAATCTTCCAGAACAAGTATCTGAAGAAACTTCAGGATAATAAGTTTTCAATCCTGGAGGACATGAAGCAGACAAAGATGGGAAACGGCGGTGAGCTTACGATCTCTATCGGTATAGGCCTAAACGGCGGCTCCTATCAGAAGAATGCTGAATTCGCCCGGAGCGCGATCGATATAGCCCTTGCCCGCGGTGGCTCACAGGCGGTAGTGAAGGACAGCGGGAATCTTTCTTATTTCGGAGTCAGAGCCAGGGAAGTTGAGAAGAATACCCGCGTGAAGGCCCGGGTGAAGGCAGAGGCTATAAGGGAGATAATATCGACAAAGGATCAGATCATCGTGATGGGCCACCAGATCTCCGATGTCGACGCGGTCGGCGCGGGGCTGGGCGTATTCTGCGCTGCCCGGCAGCTTGGCAAGGAGTGCCATATCGTATTAAATACGGTCACGACCTCGCTTCATCCCATAGTTGACATGTTTACCGTGGAAAACGGGTATCCTGAGGATATGTTCATCAAGTCGGAGGAGGCAAAGGAAAGGCTTACGGACAATACCCTCGTTGTCGTGGTCGATACCAACAGGCCTTCCTACACCGAATGCCCCGAACTGCTCTCGAACAACAGAAATGTCGTAGTCATAGATCATCACAGGCAGGGCGATGAAAGGATGGAGAATCCGGTATTGTCGTATATCGAGCCTTACTCCTCAAGTGCCAGCGAGATGATCGCGGAGATACTCCAGTATATTTCCGACGAGATCAAGCTTGCACCCCGTGAGGCGGACAGTATCTACGCCGGGATCCTCATCGACACCAACAACTTCCTTGCAAAAACAGGCGTGAGAACCTTTGAGGCTGCGGCTTATCTCAAGCGCAAGGGCGCGGATGTAGTCAGGGTGCGGAAGCTCCTTCGGGAAAATATGGACGCATACAAGGCGCGTGCGGAAATAGTAAGGAACGCCACTGTCTACAAAAATGCCTTCGCCATTTCCGTATGTCCGGCCGGCGGCCTCGAAAGCCCCACCATTGTTGGTGCACAGGCATCGAATGAGCTTTTGAACATCGTAGGTATCAAGGCCTCATTCGTGCTTACCGATTTTGACGGAAGGATATATGTCAGCTCCCGTTCCATAGACGAGATCGATGTCCAGAACATTATGGAGCGTCTTGGCGGCGGCGGTCATTTGAACGTGGCCGGTGCGCAGATAGTGGGCGCGACGGTTACAGAGGTCATCGAGAGGATAGAAAATATCATAGATGACATGATAGCAGAGAACCTGATCAAACTCTGAAAGGAGCCGGATAATGAAAGTAATACTTCTTGAGGATGTACGCCCTCACGGCAAAAGGGGCGAGATAATCGATGTTCCGGACGGTTTTGCAAGAAACGTCCTGATAAAGAAAAATCAGGCAGTTGAGGCAACCCCCGCGAACTTAAACAGCCTGAAACTTAAAAAGCAGCACGATATAGCGCTTGCAGCGGAAAGAAAGGAAGATGCGCTCGAACTTCAGAAGAAGATCTCAGCGATTTCAGTCTCCGTATCCATGAAGACCGGAGAGAACGGAAAGACCTTTGGGTCCGTGTCTTCAAAGGAGATCGCGGAATCCCTGAAGGCGCAGCATGGCCTCATAGTTGACAGGAAAAAGCTCGTCCTTGACGAGAACCTGAAGGCTATCGGAGACTATACAGTGAAGATCAAGCTTCATCCTGAGGTCACCGCGGATCTCAAGGTAGTTGTTTCCGAAGAAAAATAATATGGATGATGCTGTAAACGAAAATGTGGTTTCCCGGCAGATGCCCTGTGACCGCGTTGCGGAGGATGCCGTTGTAGCTTCCATGATAGCGGAACGGAGCGCCTGTGAGACTGCCCTTGAAATGCTTTCGAAGGAAGATTTTTACTTTGAGCAGGACAGGGCTCTTTTCGATGCGGCATCAGAGCTCTATGGCAAGGGAATGGAGATAGACCCGGTCACCATGCAGTCGGTGCTTGCAACGAAGAACCTTCCCGAGGCTTATGCTGATATGAGCTTCATTAATAATCTCCTCGCGGAGCTTCCTACATCGATCAGGATCAAGGAATACTGCACGATAGTGAAGTCGAAGGCCCTTCTTCGCTCCATTATCAAAATGAATCAGAAGCTTGAAACTGACTGCTACAGGCAGGAACTCTCAGTTGACGAGATCATAGAGGAGACTGAGAAGGAACTGACGCAGCTGATCCGCCGAAGGGGTGTTTCGGACGAGGTTCCGATACAGAAGATAGTTACCGATGTTCTTGACAGGATCCAGGCTGCTTCCGAGATCAGCGGCGGCATCACGGGTGTGCCTACCGGCTTCATAGATCTTGATTATTTGACGGCAGGGTTTCAGCGATCGGATCTGATCCTCATAGCCGCCCGTCCTTCCATGGGAAAGACGGCTCTGGCGCTTAATATCGCAGAGCATGTCGCTTTTCATGATGGCAACACGGTCGCGATCTTCTCTCTTGAGATGTCGCGCGACCAGATAGTGAACAGGCTGCTTTCTCTCGCGACAGGGATTGAGGCAAAAACCCTCCGGAACGGCAATCTCAAGGATTTCGAATGGGATACCCTGATGCAGGGGGCCGGCGTCATATCCCGCTCAAAGCTCATTATAGACGATACTCCGTCCATCAGTGTTTCCGAACTTCGCTCAAAATGCAGGAAATATAAGACGGAGAAGGACTTAAAGCTCGTGATCATAGATTATCTTCAGCTCATGACAGTCGGAAGGAAGATAGAATCACGGCAGAACGAGATATCGGAGATCTCAAGATCCTTAAAGGCCATAGCTCGTGAACTCGATGTGCCGATCGTTGCCCTTTCCCAGCTGAACCGCGGAGTTGAGGCGAGGGAGGACAAGCGCCCCGGGCTCGCAGATCTCCGTGATTCCGGCGCTATCGAGCAGGACGCGGATGTCGTGATGTTCATATACAGGGACGATTATTACAATCATGATTCGCCGGAAAAGGGCGTTTCAGAGATAATAATAGCCAAGCAGAGAAACGGTCCCGTCGACACCGTGAAGCTCACATGGCTTCCGCAGAACACAAGATTCTGTAACTACACGAAGGTCGACAACAGCGCAAATAATCCTTCTGAAGTATAGAAAAAACCCCGCCGGAGAACCGGCGGGGTCTTTTAATGCTTTGTTTGATTCAGCCCTGGGAAATAGCGCCTGTAGGGCAAACGCCTGCGCAGGTTCCGCAGTCGATGCAGGTATCTGCAGCGATGTTGTACTGTGAATCTCCCTGGGAGATAGCGCCGACAGGGCACTCAGGCTCGCAAGTTCCGCAGCTTACGCATGAATCACTGATAACATATGCCATAATCACACCTCTTCTTTCATATCCGTTTGAAGTTTCGACCGGATACTTTTCCTGCCGGTCACCAAAATGAATATACTATCAGTCTGTTTTTTTTACAAGATTCTTTTTGTACAATTTAGTACAAAATGGGGTGCAAAGCGTTAAATGTGCTACTTTTTGTTAGTATATTGAAACAAAGCCCCATCAGGTATATACTTACGGAGAAATACAGTAAAGGATTTGAAAGGATTAGGTTATGGATCTGACATCAGAGAAAAAAGAGGAGAGCGGCAAGGATCTGTTTGTTTCAAAGGATACCCTGATAGGTGAGCTGCTCCAGATAGACAGCGGCGTCGGTTATATACTTATGGGAATAGGGATGCATTGCTTCGGCTGCCCCGCCTCCCAGATGGAGACTATTGAGGAGGCCGCCATGGTCCACGGTGTTGACCCGGATGCCCTGTGTGACGAGATCAACGATTACATAGCGACCCACAAAAAGACACAAGAAACAGCGGAGGCGTAAGGCTTCCGCTGTTTTACATCCCAATTTTTTTTCGTTTCTCCGATAATTTCGTTTCCGGATTGACAATTCACTTTTTTTCCGCTCGAAAGGGCACATGCTGTTTATTGTCAGGACAACAGGGATTCTTTTCTACTTTTCAGATCGATCCACCCAGACGAACGGAAAGATAATATCAGTCTATATTCAAACCCTCCTTCTCAAAATGGGCTTTTGTTTTCCCCCAAAAATGCAGAAATGGCTTCTATGTCAGTATTTGAAAGGCAGAACGGATCCTTTATATAAGGGATAATGCGAAGCCGGATCGAAAACTCGCGTCTGAAGCGGTCAATGTCAGGAAGCGCCGCGCTGAATGCAGAGATCCCGCTCTCCAAAAGCCACGGTCTTTCGTTTATGATGCAGCGCATCAGTTCACGGTATTCCTGATACTTCCACGGACTCACGCTCCCGGTAATGAAGAGACGATCCCTTGCGATATCCCGCGCTGTCTCGAGGGCATACGTCCCGGTGATAAGCCCGAGATCAAGGATGATAACCTCATAATCAAGCGCTTTGATGAAAGGGAGGTCGCTTTTCCTTATGTCAGGAAAAAAGTCCGCTCCAAGATAAGTAAAGCCGCATACAGGTCCGGAGATTACGGCGTTTTGTTCCGCAGCTTCTTCCTCATTCAGAAGACCTCTGATCTCTCCGTGTCCGGACAACTCGACCAGAGCAGACCTTTGCATCTTCACAGAGGAAAAGAAGCTTTGGATCGACACAGCAAGGTGCGTAGCACCAAGACCGCGTCCCGCCGAAGCCACGGCATATATTTCCGTTTGCTTCCTCCGGTAGTTTCTCTCCTTTATTGCTTTTCTCTTCATGAACATCATGAAAGAAGTTCCCTTTGAAGTTCCCTGAAAAACCTTTCCTTTTCTTCCGTCATTACAAACGGATCATCATTAAGGGGGAAGCCCCAAACCTTCCGGCCTATTGCCTTTGACACCGCTATCCCCAGGGCTCTTTTCTTTGGGTTCAGGATCACAGCGGTCCTGCTTCCGAGGATCGCGTCGTTTGGAAGCGCGATCTCCCGCCAGGGACAGGAGCCAAGGACATAGATGATGACATCCGAGTCGAAGGCCGCGTTTTGATCTGTCCCGCAGTCTGTTACCCTTATTCCCGGGGGGCTCTTCAATTCTTCCGCGGCGGGACCTCTGTCCATAAGTGCCGCGAAATCTGCGTGCTTTAAGAGACCATCCCCCTTTTGGGACAGTGCCTTAAGGTTATTTGCCAGATACCTTGTCACAGGGGTCTTTGATCTGTTCAGATAATATGCCCTCTGCCCGCTATGGTTCAGATACACGGTCAGGGCGATCGCGACATGAGTCGCACCTGATGAGTGCGCAGCCCCTATGACTGCTGCGTTTTTAAAGAGAAGCCCTCCGTTTTTTCCTTTTTCGTGACCTTTCTGCCACAGTTCCTTGAACTCTTCCGCTGACCCCGGACGTTTTTCGGGATCGGGATTAATCGCCCTTTCAAGGAGAGCCGCTATCTTCGGCGGCATTTGGCTTTCCGAGTGCCGGTACAGCTGCCTTGCAACCATAGCAAGACTGTAAATGTCACTCTTTACTCCCGCCTTGTTTTTTTTCAGGCATTCCGGAGCCGTATAGCCGTAGGTCCCGTAAACAACGAAATCTGGAATTTTGCCGGATCTTGGCATTCTACGGGCCGAGCCGTAGTCGATGAGGCACAACCTTTCGCCTTTCATGATGAGGTGTTCCGGCTTCAGGTCAAGATATAATATCGGTCCGCCGGGGGCTGTGTGCAGAACGCTTAAGATGTCCGCGGTCTTTTCTATGATGGAAAAGACCTCCTGCCCCGAAAGACTGTGCTCAGAAATGAAGCTTTCGAGCGAAACGCCCGGGATATACTCCTCTATGAGACAGACGGAGTTTCCGTCTTCTGTTGCATCATACAATGCCGGTATTCCCTGGCCGCAAAGCTCAGATAATATCTTTGCCTCGTTTGAGATCTGCCCCCTCGTCTCATCAGCTGCCGAAGAGATCTTCATGATCCTGACAGCACCGAGGGTTTTGTGCCTGACACAATAGACCTTTGTTTTCTCACTGTCCTTCAGTGTAGAAACATACTCATAAGTGTCAGAAAAGAATTGCAGTAAAATGATTGTTTCTCCTTCCGTTTTTCTTAAATCCGGAAGGCCTGTCTCTTTATGGCGGAGGTTATATCACTTGCAGTACCACTTAGTCAATTGATTTTGGGTATATTTAATAAAGGTTTAATAATCCCCCAATTTTATTTATTAATTTTTTATAAATCCCGAATGCCTTTTTTCTTCTTTTTTCTCCGGATATATAATGCTATAATGTACTCTGAATACCTATAAAAGCAGAGAAGAAAGGAGTCGGCGCTATGAGGATAGAAAAGATAAACGAAAACCAGATACGCTGCTTCCTTACGAAAGAAGATCTCGAAGCCAGAAATCTCAAGCTTTCAGAGCTTGCCTACGGCAGCGATAAAGCAAAGGAGCTCTTCAGGGAGCTTATGCGCTGGGCTTATTATAAATTTAATTTCGATGCTGAAAATATCCCTTTGATGATAGAGGCAGTGCCTCTTTCAGCGGATTCAATACTTCTCATCGTATCAAAGGTTGCTTATCCGGAGGAATTTGATTCGAGATTTTCCGAGTTTACTGAAGGTAATGGCGATACTGACTGGGAGGATTTCGATGGTTTTGAGGATCCCTCCTCCATGTTTTCGCCTAATCAGGGTGCGTCCCGTTTTCAGTCCGTTCCGGAGAAGGTAGAGAGCGCGCATGATGTACTCCGGCAGTATCAGGATAACGCGGCCGCCCTTGCGGCAGCGGAGGCCGCAATAGATGCGCTCGCACAGGGAGCGATAAAGGCTGCCGGAAAAGAAAGGACAGTAAGCGAGACTTCGCAGAAATCCGTTCCTCCCCTTGTCAGGACCGGGGATGAAAACGGAGCAGTCCTTCCCCCTGCAGTGGCATCGGAAGAGATCCTTCCCGGCGCGCCGTCCCCTATTCCGGGCAAAGAGAAGGCCGCCGCGAAAAAGAGTCAGAAGAAGCCATCCGCAAAGGATGAAGGACAGGGGGTACCCATTTCAAAGCAGAATCTGACCGCATTGACGCCTCAGGCCTTCGCCGCAGCGCTTTCGGGCGCACTGAGCGCAGTGAGACGTGGAGGGAGCAGCGGGAATTACGCGAGGATGTTCCGCTTTGACACCATAGACGCAGTTATGGCCGCGTCGCGATACATTGCGCCCTTTTACAAAGGCAGCAATTATCTCTACAAGGACGCGGAGAACAGATATCATCTGATCATTACGATGGAGAACGAAGACCCCGTGATCTACAACAAAGTAGTGAACATGCTTACGGAGTTTGGGACACGCGAGCCCTTAAACTTCGAGACCACGTCCTTCATGGACGAGCATGACAACATAGTTCTGAAGGAAAACGCGCTTCAGGTGCTTGCCTGCCTGTAAAGTGCTTTTCCGATAGCAAAAGAGGTAATAATGGATAAAGGCGGATTTGACGAGACAGAGCAAAAGATACTGGCAGACCTCATGAACGGGGCGATAGACTCCGGGAGTTCTGCCCCGCAAGCCGACCCGGAACCGGGAGTCGTATCGC
>OMRF01000268.1 GCA_900313435.1 uncultured Lachnospiraceae bacterium
CTTGTAAGCTCAACTATCTTGTCGTTTAAGACATTAAGCTTACGTGTAAGGATCTTTGTTACGATAAACAGTATCACCGTCCCGATCGCCATAATAATGATACAGATAAGGATTATCATCTTGAAGAGTGCCTCGGTCTGCGCCTTTATCCAATCCATACTGATGTCGACAACGGCAGCACCTACAACGGTATTTCCGTCAAAGATCGGTGCATAGGCACTTATATGTGTTCCCCACTTATCCGTATAAGGTTCTTTGTTTACAGCTTTTGATCCGGAAAGCGCTATAAAAGTATCATCATCATATTCGAATTCATCTCCGGGAAGCCCGGGCTCTTCAGGATCGGAATCCACGACATAGACCACACCATCATCGCTTGCTTTTACCGAATAAACATATTCGACCCCGGCATTGTCAAAAAAGACCGATAAAGCCGATCTTATAGTCTCATAGTTTTCAGAACCCTCTTCGTCTCCCGGTTCAACGGACACAAAAAGGGCGGGATCTATAGAAGCCGCCGCACAGGACGCAATATTTAGGGCATTATCCTTGATCTGGTTTTCCAATAGTCCTTTTGACTTGTTGTAGACGATAAAACCTATACAAAGATCCGACAGCAGAAATACCAAAAGTACTCCGATGACAAGCTTTATTGATATGCTGATCTTTCTGACTTTCATAAATAAATCCTTTCTCACCTAAGGTGCATTGTTTTTGTCAGCTATTATATTTTCCCACATCAAGTAATTTTTCATTCTTTGCGACGATGGTCGTGACCGTCGCGTCTCCGGTAACATTTACAGCTGTCTGCAGCATGCTGACCAAAGGATAAACGCCCATTATGATACTTACTGCTTCAGCAGGAATGCCTATCTGCGGCAGAAGCAACGTGAAACCTACAAGCGCCCCATTCGGAACACCGGGAGAGCCTATTGACAATACTATTATTGCGATGAACAGAGAAAGTAACATTCCCCCATTGATATCAAGCCCGAATATTTTTGCCATAAACAGCGATGTAATCGTAAGAACGACAACCGTACCATCCATGTTTATCGTGGCGCCAAGCGGAAGCGAAAAAGAGTAAACCTTGCTTGAGACACCGAGCTCCTCACACTGCTTTGCGGATGTCGGCAGGGTGGCATTGCTTGATGATAATGTAAAAGCAGTTATCATTGCCTTATTAAACTTCTTTAAAAACTTAAACGGGTTCAGTCTTGCAAGTATCAGAAGAAGTATCATATATACACAGATCATTAAGAGCGCCCCAAAATAATCCACGGGAACCCATACAAGGACGCTTCCCAGATTGCTCAAATCCATGGATATCATCATTTTTGCCATTGCGCAGAATACCACCACCGGCATGAGCAGCATGAGCTTTGATGTGATCAGAGAGAATGCATTATTCAAGGTCAGGAGTCCGTTCTTAAGCCCCGGCATTCTTTTTGAGATAGCCGCCGCCGTTATTCCCATGACGACCGCCATGAATATTATCTGTAACAGATTCGACTCCAGGAACGGTGAAATTATATTGTTTGGAATGATCCCAATTATAGTATCCTTTATCGAAAACTGGGCGCTTCCACCTGCTGCAATAGTACTGGCAGCCGCATTGCTGACCATACTTTTGAGTGACGGATCTCCTATCTGGAACAGGCTGTACGTACCAAGCCCGACAAAAAACGCTATTATTGACGTGATCAGGTACATCCCCACTATCTTTAACGCAATTCTCCCGAGCTCTTTCAGATCACCGAAATCAGCGATACTTGATGCTACAGAACAAAATACCAGAGGACCTACTATCAGCTTCAGCGCATTCATAAACAATGTGTACACCGGCGAAAAAACATTATCTGAGATCGCACCGGACACATCTACGGGTAAAGCCTGTTTCAGGATAATACCGACCAGTATCCCAAGTCCCAACCCAATCAATGTATATACAAGGGCAGCATAGGAGGATCGCCTGACATTCAAGGAAATCTTATTTAATCCCTTATCATGCCTTATGGAGATTCTGTCGCCAACCACCTTGTTTACAAGATTTCTTATAATGGAATTTGCCTCTTCGTCATCACTCCGCTCCACAGGAAACAGCAGACTGTCTGTGATACTGTCAATGTCAAATTCACATCCCTTTGACTTAAAATTGAAGCTTACATTGCCGAGAATCCCCGACACCTCAATATCAATATATGTCTCTTCCCCGGCATTATTAACCAGCCCCGAAAGTATCTCCTCAGCCGCAAGCATGGTCCTTGCCTTTTCTTTTTTTGATATCTTTTTTTCTGTCAGGGTCGCCTCGACAAAATCCATTCCCTCTCTGATATTATCTTTCTTTGATAATATTCTTTTCTTTTTCATTAAAGTGGTCCTCCCGGGTATTAAGAACTGAACTCCCGCTAATGCTATCATAGCACCATTTCTCTGTCAAAAGACCTTAACGCGGAAGCTTATCAGGTTCATTATGTGTTATACTGATTGAGTTGATCATCTTGATCAGATCTGCTGAAAAAGGAAATTTATGCGACTCGACAAATACCTTTCCAACGCGGGAATCGGTTCGCGAAAGGATGTTAAAAATATCATATCCTCCGGGCGTGTTACGGTAAACGGCACACCTGTCAGAGACAGCGGATTTCACATCACGGAATCTGATGATGTAGTCTGCGACAATAATGCTGTCTCACACCATGAATTCTGCTATTTAATGATGAATAAGCCAAGAGGCGTCATCACTGCAACTGAGGATGCCTCCCAAAAAACAGTTATGGATCTGCTCCCCGCGGGAATGCCGAATGGGCTTTCTCCTGTGGGGCGTCTTGATATAGATACTGTGGGATTGCTTTTGATCACAAATGACGGAGTACTTGCACACCGACTGATCTCACCGAGATCACATGTCAAAAAAGTCTATTATGTAAAGACCGATGGTGCTCTATCCGCGGCAGACGTTGATGCTTTTGCGTCCTCCATTACATTGAAGGACGGCACCAGGCTTTTGCCCGCGGCTCTTTCTATAGATGAGAACGATGATCACGCCGGATATGTCACGATAAGTGAGGGAAAATATCATCAGATCAAGCGCATGTTTGCGGCCCGTAACAACAGAGTCGTCTACCTTAAACGCATATCAATGGGGCCGTTATCTTTGGATGAAAGCCTGCCGGAAGGAGGCTTCAGGGAATTGACTGATGATGAGGTCACGCTATTGAAGGAAATATGATTTTGGACCCCGGGGGTCCAAAACCATTCTGGGTTTCCAATCATTTCAGCGTTTCTATCAAACCGAGTATCGAGAACACCACTTCCTTAACGACCTCGCGCTGGAAGGGCTTTGTTATGAAATCGGCGGCACCCCGGTCGAGTGCCTTGTAGAAGGTCTCTATCGTCCTGTCGCCGGATGCAAATACTATCGGCGCCTGGGTATATTCGCGAAGCTTTTCCGTTGCGCTAAAGCCGTCCATATCCGGAAGGACAAGACCTACCAGTATGAGATCGACGCGCTCTTCAAGGACTATCTGAAGAGACTCCTCACCGGTCTGCGCCATGAAGAACTCCATATCAGGACGGTCGGAGAAGAAGGACCTGATGATCTCACAGTTGATCTTCTCCGAGTCGACCACAAGTATCTTCCTTACCTCTTCGTTCTTCTGCCTTAATTCGTAATCCTTGTCCTCATCGATTATGGAAAGCATGATGTCAGCGCACTCGGGATCAAACTGGGTGCCGCGACCCTTCTCGAACTCAGCGCGCACCTTCTCCTGGGGCATTGCATCCCTATAGCTCCTGTTTGAAGTCATGGCATCATAAGCATCGGCAACGCCTATGATCCGCGCTATCTCCGGAATGTTCTCCCCTGTCCTTCCGTCAGGATACCCCTTCCCGTCATATCGTTCATGATGGAACTTCGCGCCCACAGTGATGTTTCTGTTCCAATGGATGTTGCTTATGATACGAAAGCCCGACACAGGATGAAGCTTCATCAAAGCATATTCCTCATCCGAAAGCCTTCCGGGCTTTGTGATGACTGACTCCGGAACCCTGATCTTTCCTACATCGTGAAGGAGTCCGGCCCTGTATATGAGTTCCTGCTCTTCTTCGGATTTCCCCATCCTCCGGGCGATCTCCCTTGAATAGAGAGCCACCCGTCGTGAGTGACCGGCCGTATATTTGTCCTTTGCATCCACGGCATTGGTGAGAGCCTCAACCGTTCCGGTAAGTATAGCCTCTGTCTCCTGCTGGTGTTCCTTGATTATCTTCGTCTGCTCATCGACTTTTGACTCAAGGCGTATCTGCTGCTTTTCTAGTTTTTCCTTTCTCTTTGATTCATTGAATGTCCAGAAGGCTGCCCAAGCGCCAAATACTATAAAGGTCGATATCAAAAGGAAGAAATAAAACCGGAACCATCCATACTCCCATATATGCGGCGCCTTCGTCAGTACATACTCCTTAGAATCGATAATGTGAAGATCCGAGCTGTCAAGCAGCTCGAGGATCACCCTGTGCGCACCCTTTTCTATATTTGTAAGCTTCAAAGGATCTACCTTGTCAAAGGACACAGGCTCTGTGGACAGTTCGAGGTCGGGCACTCTGATCCTGATGTGGACATCGGAGAGCGCGTAGTTCCTCGCCGAATAAGCGATCTTCACTACCGATACCTCCGGCGGAACCGTAAAGACACCATCCTTTACTTTGATCTCCTGCCCGTCTCCCGTCACTTCATTGATCGAGAACTTCACGTTTCCAGCCTCTTCGAAGGCAGGATCATACCGGGATACGCTTATGTTTGTACAGAAAAGAAGCGAGCCGTCTGAAAGTATGATAGAGCGGGCGTTTGCGGTAATACCCGCAGAAAGTCCGTCATTGTTGCTTTTCAGGATGCAATTCATTTGGGGATCATTATTTTTAAGCTCCAAGGCATTGACCAGATATATTCCCGCCGAGGACAGCACGTAAGCATTCTCACCGTCTGGCTCAAGAAGAATGTCATAATTGTTGAAGTAGGGGAAATTGCTGATGGTAGTCGCTTTTCCGTCCTTCAAAAAGGCGATGGAATTTGACGTAACGACAAAGAAGCCGTCCTGGTATCTTACCAGACGAAGTATTATCTCGGAGCGCAGCCCATTTTCCTTTCCTATACGCTCCCTGATCTGACCGTCCTTCACGACATAGATCCCGGCTCCGTCAGTTCCGAGAAGAACGCTTCCGTCACTGTCTTCTGCGGTCGTCAGAATCTGCCCGTTCAAAAGCCCGTTGTCAGTCGAATAGGATAATTCTACCTTTCCATCCTTTATGAAGAAAGCTCCGTCAGTCGTTCCGGCAAGGATCGTCCCGTCGGAAAGCTTAAGGGTATTTCTGAAACGAAAGCTGGTAAGTCCCGGAGTTCCGTCCTTGTATTCGGATATTATATTCTCACCGTCGCTCTCAATGAGGCCGTGGCTTCCGTAAGTTGATATCCAGAGCCTGTCACCATCCTCCATGAGCCATCTTACCCTGGTCCCTGAAAGCATCTCTGTAAGCGGATTTTCAACCTTTTTATATGAGCTGTCCAGTATCGTGAGTCCCTGGTCGCCTCCTATATAGAATCTTCCTGAAAACTCGGCAGCGGCATTTGCAATGAGCTCCCCGGTGTTTTCCGAATAATCCGTAAAGGCCGACCTTGAGAGCTTGAGCACTCCGTAATTGTTCGAGGCAGCCCAGAGATTACCCTGGTAGTCTATATGGAGCGCAGCCACGTCGGAAGCAAACCGTTCCTCTGCGACCATCTCAAAGGAACCGTCCGGGAGCACCTGACCGAATCCGGTTCTCCCAGCGACCCAGAGATTTCCGCTGTTCCCGGTCACCATGGCATTGATATCCTCAAGGGGAGTCCTTGCTACGCTTGTCATATTGACCTTTCCGAGAGGCTCCCTTTCAACCCTCAAAACATCACCCGTCGTTGTCCCGGCGTACATCGCGCCGTTCATATAGGTGACACAATAATAAAAAGTCGGATCCTTCTCCTCGACACTGTTAAATACTATCCTTCCATTTTTGATGATGAAAAGCGTTCCCTCCTTGTCAACCCCGTAAACGAGACCGTCCATACAAGCAAGGGAAGAGATGTAGGAAAGGTCGATGCTTATTGTTGCTATCCTGTCATCTTTGTCGATGGAGACTAACTTTCCGGATGTACCGACGTAGATCATTCCGTCGTCACCCTCAGCAAAGCATCTGATGGAGTCACTTGAGAGCCCGTTTTCGGTGTTGAAGAATGTGAAGCCCTCTTCCGACAGCCTTGCTATCCCGTTGTCATTGGTTCCGACCCAGAGCCGGTCTTTTGAATCCGTAAGAATTGCGTTAACGTTTGCGATACCGCCATCCCGCACAAGCGAAAAATCAGAGCCGTCAAAGCGTATGAGTCCGGCGTAACTCCCTATCCATATCGTACCGTCCTGCGTCTCCCCGATGGTGTTCGCCTCGGAGGTAAGCAGGCCATTCTCCTTGTTATAAATAACATATGCATTGGTACTTTCCGCCCGGACCGGGACTGAGATGAATGAAGAAAAGGCAAGTGAAAACAATAATAACGCGGATATTACCGCGGCATTATTCTTTTTACTCCCTCTTTTTTGAGAATAATGCA
>OMRF01000305.1 GCA_900313435.1 uncultured Lachnospiraceae bacterium
CGGACACGCCTTCAGAGCCGCAAGAACCGGACGTTCCCGGTGGGAGTACAGACACGGATCCCTCGGAACTGAAGAGTGTTACGATCTATCCCAGCGAATCTTCCCTGAAGGTCAGCGAGGACCTGTACAGGGCAGGTATAATAGACGATCCTGTTTCCTTCAACAGATACCTTGAATCTAACGGTTACGATTATAACATACAGACGGGAACCTTTTGGATCTCTCCCAATGCTTCCTATGACACAATAGCTCACGCGATTACGAATATCTGATCATGAAAGATTTTTTGAAAAGGCATGACTGCTTAAGCGCTTTCATGCTTGGCTTTTTCCTGTTTACAGCGGCCTTGCTGCCAGCTCTTGTCATGAGAGGCGGCTTCTTTTATTATTACGGCGATTACAATTATCAATCAATAGAGTTCTATACCTACGTCCACCGCGCCATAAAGGAGGGGTATCTTTTCTGGAATCCTTTGCTCGAGTGGGGTGGTACTCTTGTCGGTTCAATGGGGAGCTATGCGGTAAGTCCTTTTCTGATGCTCCTTCTCCCCTTTCCCAATGGATGGATACCTTATCTTCTTCCTTTGCTGATGGCGTTTCGCTACGCTACTGCGACGATGACTTCCTATGCGTGGCTTCGTACTGTCGTCAAGACGAAGAGAATGGCTCTTTTTGGCGCCCTTATCTATTCATTTTCAGGTTTCCAGGCAATAAACATAGTATTTTCATCCTTCCACGATATCACTGCCTTTTTCCCGTTATACCTTCTTTCCTTTGACAGACTTATGAAGGAGGGTAAGAAGACGGGCTTTATACTGATGACAGCCCTGCTGTCCTCTATAAGCCTTTATTCCTTCTATGGGCAGGTCATTTTCTTCCTGATATACTTTTTCACAAGGTATTTCTCTCCCTGGGATTTCCGGACAAAGTGGAGAAGCGAAGCGGAAAAGATAAGGAGGCGGCAAAATCTAAAGCGCTTCCTTCTTGCTGCTTTCACCGGCATTGTAGGTGTCATGATAGCCGCCGTTATCATCATATGCTCTATTCAGGGACTTTTCGGGAACACCAGGATAGGAAAGAATGTGGCGGGAGAGTCAATTTTTGCCTTCTCCGACTCCACCACCATCTGGGCAATATTCAAGTCATTGTTCTTCATACCTGAGCAGATGGGCTATCAGAGCTTCTTCTATAACGGCGAGTATGACTGGTCCTCTATGAGCCTTTATCTACCCCTGGTATCAATATCAGGTATAATCGCGTTTTTTGCGCTGAAAAGAGGAAAATGGAAGAAAGACTGGATGGGGAGGATATTTTTGGTCCTTACCGTCTTTTCTCTGGTCTCAGGTCTTAATGCGGCCTTTTCCGCCTTCAACAATGATTATTTCGCGAGATGGTTCTATATGTTCACGCTGATCCTTGCGGCAATGTCAGCGAAGGCCTTTGAGGAGGTCTACTGCTTTTACGGAACGAGGGATTCGAGGAGGACGGAGAACGGTCTTCGGAAAGGGGCGGTATTTGTCCTTGTGATGACGGTGCTTTTTTCCTCGGTTTCCATAATCTCGGACAATTTTTATCTTTACATCATAGTGGTCTCGATAGTCGGGGCTTTGATGCTTCTTTTCATTGTATTCCTTCATCCGGTCTCGAAGCTGCTTGTAGTGCTTATGGCGATCTTTTGCGCGTTTTCTACCGGAACCGTTGTGTTTGCAGGCTTTCAGATGACTTCTCCCGTCATATCGAAAAATTTCAGGGAGCATGTATTGAATGATGATCCGGGACTTGACACTGAAGTGTTCAGCAGAGTTGAGGATGATGCGTCAAACAGGCCTATAGTCTGGGGCTACGCTCCCTCGGAGGCCTTTATTTCAACTCCGGCGCCCTCGGTCTTTGCAGTATTCAAGAATCTTCAGACTGAGAGGATGATGACCTCTCATGTCGACAAGGATGAGAGAGGGCTTCGAGCGCTGCTCTCAACCAGATATTATCTTTACAGAAACCTTTCCTTTGAGGAAAATGCCCCGAGGATAATAAGGGAACCTGATACCGGAAGCACCGGGGAAGACGGCATGAGGACCGATACGGATTCAAAAGAGGATTCGATCCCGAAGTACTTTGCATATCAGGGCGACTGTGACGGATTTTCTATTTATGAGAACGAATATTTCATACCTATGGGCTTTACCTTTGATTCCTTCATCAGGGAGAGTGAAGTTAAGGAAATACTCTATCCGGATGATAATAAGAGCGATCTTCAGCAGTACAACCTTCTGAAGGCGGACAGTCTTTTGGTAAAGGATATCATCCTTTCTGACGAGCAGGCTGAAAGGTATAGCGATATATTGGCTCATGACAGTCAGGAAAGGTGGCTCACTCTTACTGATACAGAGTTTAAGTCGCAGTGTGAGAGGCGTGCTCAGTCAGCCTGCACTTCGTTTTCCTATGATCCTGATGGTTATACGGCAAGGATCTCTATGAGCAGAAAGAATCTGGTGTTTTTCTCCATCCCCTATGACAAGGGCTTCAAGGCCTATGTGGACGGAGAAGAGACTGTCATTGAGAAAGTCGATTTCGGTTTCATGGCAGTGCCGGTGTCTTCGGGAGAGCATGAGATACGTCTCGAATACAGGCCCTATGGCTTCGGATATGCAATAATATGCACGATATGCGGACTGGTGATAACCTTACTGCTTTTTCTTTACGACAGGAAAAAAGTTACAGAATTATTACGAAAGTGTTGACAGATATTAATAAAGCGTGATATATTTGTTGACGGTGTTTAACAATTCTTTTTTCAGATATGGGGAAATCCAATATATGTCAATTTTTTCAAAGATTAATAAAAAAGGTGCCGCAAATATTGCGATAGTGGCGGGACTGCTTGTTACGGTTACTGTCGTTTCCACAGTGGGAGCGGATGGGCTTAAAGTCTCAACAGTTTCAGGGGATTTGGAGAACGAAGTATATCAGGAGGTTTCAAAGGCTGCTCCTTCCGCGGGGGCGAGTGTTTTCACAACTCCGACTCTCTCTGCATATGAAGAGACTGCATCTTCAGATGAAGGCCTTCTTAGCGCTGAAGCGACCGCATCGAGCGTTACCGGAGCCTTTGATCCCGCGGCGTTCGGCTATACAAATCTTGGTATATGCAAGGTATCCGAGGGAAATCTTAATATCAGAAAAACTCCTTCCACTGAAGGTTCCGTCGTTGGCAAGCTCAGAAAGAACAACGCCTGTGAGGTGCTTGGAGAGGAGAATGGCTTTACACATATCAAATCCGGCGAGGTGGAGGGCTATGTCAAGTCTGAATACCTCTATACCGGGGAAGAGGCTTTAAATGCGGCAAAGGATGCTGTTCAGACTGTCGCGAGGATCACAGCTTCCGCGATCAATGTCCGTAAAGAACCCTCCGTCAACTCCGAGAAGATCGGTACGGCAGCGAAGGACTCTGAACTCATCTATGTAGGTGAAGAAAACGGTTTTGCCAGGATAGACTATAATGGCGGCGATGCTTATGTTTCAAAGGATTTCGTTGAGATCAAGCAGGTCCTGACTCACGCGATCACGATCACTGAGGCGCGCTACGGCGAGGGTGTATCGGATGTCAGGGCTGATCTCGTTAATTATGCTATGAGATTTCTGGGGAATCCTTATGTATGGGGCGGAACCTCGCTTACAAAAGGAATCGACTGCTCCGGCTTTACTATGAAAGTTTATGAGAGATACGGAATATCGCTTCCTCATTACTCTGTTGCCCAGGCGCAGTGCGGTACCAGGATCAAGGCTTCACAGGCGAAGCCCGGTGATCTGTTCTTCTATGGCGGGAGCCGTATCAGCCACGTGGCTATCTATATCGGGAATGGTCAGGTCATTCATGCAAGTTCTCCGAGAGTAGGGATCATCATTTCTTCGGCATATATGAGCACTCCCGTGGCAGTAGTCAGACTTTTTAATGATTGATAGTGTCCGCACGAAAATTTGCCTTTACTTTGTAAGACCACTATGATACTATACGAAAGCGCGTTTTCTAAACAAGCGCGCTTTTCGTTTGTTTATCCAAGGCCCGGTTTTTGGACACTCCGGCCAATGGCTTAGCTTTGGATGTAAATTATTATGATCAGAAGAAAAGGAGAAACGAAAATGATCGCACATGAAAAGAAACAGTCAATCATCAACGAGTATGCAAGAACAGAGGGTGATACCGGTTCACCCGAGGTACAGGTAGCTGTCCTCTCCGCACGGATCGCGGAACTGACAGAACACCTGAAGGCAAATCCGAAGGATCATCACTCAAGGAGAGGTCTTTTGAAGATGGTCGGAAAGAGAAGGAATCTTCTCGGATACTTGAAGAACAAGGACATCGAGCGTTATCGTAAGCTGATCGAGCGTCTCGGTCTCAGAAAGTAAGCAGGGTCTTTTTACAGGGCGGGTTTTTCATCCGCCCTGTTTAATGTTTTGGTAGAAAAAAGAAGTAAGTAGGAGAAGACGAAATGGAAGAAAAAAGATTTGAAATGGAACTTGGCGGAAGGAAGCTTTCCGTAACCGTCGGCAAAGTAGCCGCTCAGGCAAATGGAGCTGTCCTCATCAGCTATGGAGAGACTACAGTCCTTGCTACCGCAACCGCCTCGGAAAAACCCAGAGAGGGGATTGATTTCTTTCCTCTTTCCGTTGATTTTGAAGAGAAGATGTACGCTGTAGGAAAGATGCCCGGAGGTTTCAACAAGAGGGAAGGAAAGGCGTCCGAGAACGCAGTCCTTACATCACGCGTCATTGACCGCCCTATGAGACCGCTCTTCCCGAAGGATTACAGGAATGATGTTACGCTTGACACTCTTGTGCTTTCAGTGGATCCCGATTGTCGTCCGGAGATAGTTGCCATGAACGGTGCGGCTATCGCTACGACTATCTCAGATATTCCCTTTGACGGCCCTGTGGCTATGACCCAGCTTGGAATGATAAACGGCGAGCTCATCATCAATCCTTCCCAGGCCGACTGGGACAGGGGAGATTTGAAGCTTACAGTTGCATCCACCAGACAGAAGGTCATCATGATCGAAGCCGGTGCAAACGAGATCCCTGATGATGTCATGATAAATGCTATCTACAAGGCTCATGAGATCAACGGCACCATTATCGATTTTATTGACGGAATCGTAAGGGAATGCGGAAAGAAAAAGCATGAATACGAACATCACGTTATACCGCAGGATCTCTATGACGAGATGAAGAAGCTCGTTCCTTCCGAGGAAATGGAAAATGCTGTATTCACTGACGAGAAGCAGCTTCGTGAGGAAAATATCTCAAAGATCACCGACCGTCTTGCCGAAGCCTTCAAGGATAATGAGGAATGGCTTAGTATTCTTCCGGATGCCATCTATGATTATGAGAAAAAGACAGTGAGGAAGATGATATTAAAGGACGGTAAGCGTCCCGATGGAAGGGCTATGGAACAGATCAGGCCGCTTTCAGCCGAAGTCGACCTCATTCCCAGGGTTCACGGAAGTGCCATGTTCACACGTGGACAGACCCAGATCTGCGATATAGTTACCCTTGCTCCTCTTTCAGAGGCACAGAGGGTAGAGGGCTTAGATCCCAACATTACCGAGAAGAGATATATCCATCAGTACAATTTCCC
>OMRF01000266.1 GCA_900313435.1 uncultured Lachnospiraceae bacterium
TCGACATTCTTCGTAAACGGAAACATATCAAAAAGCTTCATCGAGACCGGAGAATAGCCCTGTTCAAAGAAGAAAGGAAGGTCCCGGGCAAGGGACTGCGGCTTACAGCTTATATATATGATATTTTCCACCCCATAGGAAAGTATCTTATCGAGAGACTTTTTCAGCACCCCCTCTCTTGGAGGATCAAGGATGATGAGATCCGGCTTCTCAGGAAGGCTGTCAAGAGCATCAAAGACATCTGACGCAATAAAGGAAACATTTTCTATGCCGTTTTCCTTTGCGTTAATACGAGCCTTATTAACTGCCTCCTCAACTATCTCTACTCCCACTACCTTCGTAGCAGAGGGGCTCATGAGCTGGGTTATCGTCCCTGTCCCGCAGTAGAGATCGTAGATCAGCCCATTCTTGTCTGAGAGAGCGTTCTTTGCAAGTTCCCTTACATGTGAATACAATTCCTCCGCCCCTTTTGTATTCGTTTGGAAGAATGAAAACGGGGATATCTCAAATGACAGAGAAAGAACGGTATCGTGAAATGATGAACTGCCGTAGAGTACCTCTGTTCCCTCGTCTATCACCGCGTCCGCAAGGCTGTCATTCTTGGTATGAAGGATCGAAACTATCCTGTTTTCAAGCGGCAACGAAAGCAATCTATCGCACCACAAAGGAAGGAGCTCATCAAATGCCGGGCCGCCCTGTGTCGTAGTCACAAGATCAACAAGTATCTCCCCCGTATTCCTTCCCCTCCTTATGAGAAGGTGCCTAAGTATCCCCTCATGACTCTTCTTTCGTACATAGGGGATCTTTCTTTCCGAAAAAAATGAAAGGGTCGCCTTCAATATCTCATTGAAATCCGGATGGGCAAGGACACAGGAATCAGCGGTCAGTACGGAATAAAAGCTCTTTTTTTTGTGAAGTCCCAAGGTTAGGGGGCCGTCCTTCACCGCATCACCAAAAGAAAACTCCATTTTGTTCCTGTAATAATAGGGATCCGGAGAAGGCACAGCTCCCTTGTAGACATCTTTAAAAGCAAGTGCAGGCGAATGCTTTTCAAGAACAGGAGAAAAAAGAAGCTCCATCTCATTTTCCTTGAGATGGAGCTGTTCTTCACTTGAGATGTCCAAAAAGCTGCACCCTCCGCACTCATTAAAAAGCGGGCAGGTTAATTTCATAAAGAATCTTCCTTTCAGTCCTCAGCAGCTACTGTAGCCGACTCTTCCTCATCAAAGAGGTCATCATCGTCATCAAAGGCATCATCGAAATCATCATCGAAATCATCGTCGTAATCAGGTGTGAAATAACGATAAAGCGCATAAATGATCCCGCACACTACCGCTATCACAAGGATAACGATGAGAGTTGTCTTTACGATCTTTCCGACTGTCAGTTCCTTCTTCTCAACAACCATTTTCAAACCACCCTTTCTATAAAAAGCCATAAAGCCTGCTAAATATTCAATATACGGGAATTATAACATTTACCATAAGAACATATCAAGCCTTTTCAAGCTTGGCAAAGGAGGCAAACATCTTTTTTTCCTCTCCGTCGTCAAAACGTACTAAAACCTCAAAATCACGGCCTCCGTCAGTAATGGAGAGAACAACTCCCTCCCCGAATTTCCTGTGTATCACCCTGTCTCCGACCCCGTAGGAAAGGGGGGCTTTTTCGATCACAGTCCCGAAGTTTTTGGGCGCGGCAGGCTTTTTGAAGGGATTGTAGCTTTTGTCCACGGAAAAAGAGGCTCTGCTTTTCTTCTCTGCCGCTTCCTCTGTTCTTGGAAAGGGTGTAGTCTTAAGACCATTGCCCTCGATAAGAAGAGGCGATATCTCCTTAAGGAACCTGGACGGACTCGCAGTCTGATACTCACCTCTCACCATCCTGGTCCTCGCAAGTGACAATGTAAGGTTCTTTCTCGCCCTCGTGATCCCCACATAAAAGAGCCTTCTCTCCTCCGCAAGCTCCTCTCCGCCATCCTGTGCGGTGATAGACATAAAGCCTGGGAAGAGGCCGTCCTCCATACCCGCTATATAGACATTGTCAAACTCGAGTCCCTTAGCGCCATGCAGCGTCATAAGAAGAACATAATCATCCCCCTCGGGAAGATTGTCTATATCAGCTATCAGAGCCACCTCTTCAAGAAAGCCGGAAAGAGTGGGCTCCTCATTATCATTCTGGTAGGTCACTGCCTTGTTCAGAAATTCCTCAAGATTCTCAAGCCTGGCCTTTGAATCATCCGTATTTTCAATGACAAGCTCGTTCTGATATCCCGAGTTCAAAAGGACCTTTTTTATTATCTCCGGAACAGGCTCATCCAAAAGACACTTGAATTCCTCTATAAGGGAGGTAAAGCTCCTAATCTTGGAAGACGCATTTTTCAGCGCGGGATTTATATCCGAGGAAAGGAGGCCCTCATAAAGGGACTTTCCGTTGGCAGCCGCAAAAATAGCGGCTTTTTCCACCGAAGCCTCTCCTATGCCACGTTTCGGGACATTAATTATCCTTCGTAAGGAAAGGTCGTCAGAAGGGTTCACTATCACCTTAAGATAAGCGATGATATCCTTGATCTCCTTCCTTGAATAGAAATTCACCCCGCCTACGATCTTGTAGGGGATGTTCTCCCGGATGAACTTTTCCTCAAGGATACGGCTCTGGGCGTTGGTACGATAGAGTACCGCATAGTCGCTGAAAGAATCCTCATTCATTCTTGTTTTTCTTTCAACATCTGTCGCTATGAAATCTGCCTCCTCGTAGGCCGTTTCAAAGGAGTTAAGTTTGATCTTTCCGCCCTCTTCGTTCTCGGTCCAGAGAGTCTTTTCTTTCCTTCCCTGATCATTATTATTCTTGATGACACTGTTTGCGGCTGACAGGATGGTCTTTGTCGACCTGTAATTCTGCTCAAGCCTGATAACGGAGGCATCCGGAAAATAATGCTCAAAGTTCAGGATATTTTTGATATTTGCCCCGCGGAACTTATATATGGACTGGTCATCATCACCGACCACGCAAAGATTTCTCTTTCCTCCGGAAAGAAGGCGTACCAGTTCAAACTGGGCGGTATTCGTATCCTGATACTCATCCACCATCAGATATTCAAATTTTTCCTGATAATAGGAAAGCACCTCTTTGTTTGTGCGAAGAAGCTCCACCGTCTTTACGATGAGGTCATCAAAATCAAGAGCATTGCTCTCCTTAAGCCTCTGCTCATACTCCTTGTAAGCCTTGTACTTCAGCATCGATACAGGATCACTGCCCCAGTCCTTTAAGGCTTCTTCAGGGTTCTTCAGTTCATCTTTGGCACTTGAGATCGCGGAAAGAAAGGTCCGCTCCTTGAATTTCTTCGGGTCAACATTCAACTTCTTCATGACTGCCTTCATCACAGTCTTTGAATCGTCGGCGTCATAGATGGAAAAATTGCGGTCATAGCCCGCTTCAAGAGCGAAGCGCCTGAGTATCCTGACGCAACTTGAATGAAAGGTGGAAACCCATACATCACGCCCGCTGTCCCCTACGACGGTGCTGATCCTGCTCTTCATCTCCGCAGCAGCCTTGTTCGTGAAGGTGATAGCCATAATGTGATAAGGCGCGACATTTTTCTTTTCTATCAGATAGGCAGTCCTGTATGTAAGCACCCTCGTCTTTCCCGATCCGGCACCGGCAAGGATGAGAACAGGACCATCTGTTTTTTCAACAGCTTCAAGCTGTCTGTCATTTAAAAGCTTGTCGTAATCCATTATTTATTATCTTCTATCCTGGAAAGAGCCAAAGTGTAGCCATCATTCCCGTAGGTGAAGGCACGGTTCACCCGGCTGATGGTCGCAGTGGACGCGCCTGTTTCACGGGCGATCTCCTGGTAGGTCTCGTTCTTCTTGAGAAGGGCGGCAACCATTAACCTTTGTCCCATGGCATCAAGCTCCTTAACGGTACAAAGATCATCAAGAAATGCGTACATCTCATCCCTGTTCTTCAAAGAAAGAAGGGCATCGCAAAGCTTGTCCATTCCTTCGCTCCTAATGTCCCTGCTCAAGACAGCCTCCTCTAATAACCGTAGTTTCTTATCTGGCTCCTAAAGAAGCTCAACTCCATGGCTGTTTAATTCCTTAACATCCTCATCGGGCCATACGGAGGACTGAACCTCCCCGATATGAGCCTTCCGAAGGAAAAACATACATATACGTGACTGACCTATCCCGCCTCCTATGGTATAGGGCAGTTCATTATTGATGATAGCCCTCTGGAAGGGAAGATCCGCCCTGTCTTCACAATTTGCTTCGCGAAGCTGAGATAAGATAGCCTCTCTGTCAACCCTTATCCCCATGGAGGAAAGTTCAAGTCCCGCATCAAGCACCGGGTAATAAACAATAATGTCTCCGTTAAGACTCCAGTCATCATAGTCGGGAGCCCGGCCATCATGAGGTTTTCCGGATTTCAGCTTTCCGCCTATCTTTTCCACAAAGACGGCTCCATAGGCCTTTGCGGCTTTCTGCTCCCTCTCCCTCGGAGAAAGCTCGGGATACCTGTCCTCAAGCTCCTGAGATGGTATAAAGGTAATGTTCTCCGGAAGTATACAATCAATATAAGAATACTGATTCGATATATATTTTTCAGTGACACGGAGCGCGTCATAGACACTCCTTACAGTCTCACGAAGCTTTTCTTCATTCCTTTCATGCTTTTCTATGATACGCTCCCAGTCCCACTGGTCAACGTAGATGGAATGAACATTATCCGTATCCTCATCACGTCTTATGGCGTTCATGTCGGTATAGATACCCTCTCCGACTGAAAAGCCATAACGGAAGAGCGCCATCCTCTTCCATTTTGCAAGAGACTGTACTATCTCGACCTGCCTCTCCCCCTGCTCCTTCACTCCGAAAGAAACAGGTCGTTCGATGCCGTTTAAGTTATCATTTAAGCCTGATTCAGGTACAACGAAAAGCGGCGCCGTCACACGTCTCAGATTGAGCTCTGCCGCGAGAAGCTTCTGAAAGAAATCCTTGACCTTTTTGATCGCGATCTGTGTCTCCTTGAGATCCAGCGCACTGGTATAGCCCTCGGGAATTACGACATTACCCATAATAATACTCTCTTTTCTCCTTTTCTTTCAGACTCCGCAAGTTCCCACAGTTCTCGGGAACGGAAGGACATCCCTGATGTTCGGTATCCCCGTCAGATACATTACCATCCTCTCGAAACCAAGACCGAAGCCTGCGTGTCTTGTAGAGCCCCAGCGCCTCAGATCCAGATAGAATTCATAATCTTCCTTCTTCATCGAAAGCTCATTCATCCTGCTCTCAAGAAGTTCAAGGTTATCCTCCCTCTGGGAACCGCCTATGATCTCCCCAATACCCGGAACAAGGCAGTCAACCGCGGCAACTGTCTTTTTATCAGGGTTCAGTTTCATATAAAAGGCCTTGATGTCCTTGGGATAATCCGTTACAAAGACAGGCTTTTTGAAAAGCTGCTCCGTAAGGAATCTTTCATGCTCTGTCTGAAGGTCAACTCCCCAGCTCACCTTGTAATCGAAGCTGTCATTTCGCTTTTCAAGCTCCTTAACGGCGTCTGTATAAGTAATCCTTCCGAAATCGGAGGAAGACACATGAGAAAGCCGCTCTATTAGTCCCTTATCAATGAACTGATTGAAGAATTCGAGTTCCTCAGGGGCTTCACGCAGCACATAATCAATAATGTATTTCAGCATATCCTCCGCAAGACGCATATCGTCAGAAAGATCGGCAAAGGCGATCTCCGGCTCGATCATCCAGAATTCCGCAGCGTGTCTGGCAGTATTTGAGTCCTCAGCTCTGAATGTGGGACCGAAGGTATAGATTTTTCCGAAGGCCTGGGCAAAGGTCTCTCCGTTCAGCTGCCCGGATACGGTAAGATTCGCGGATTTCCCAAAGAAATCCTGTGAAAAGTCTACAGATCCGTCATCATTCAAAGGTACATTCTTAAGATCGATCGTGGTCGCCCTGAACATCTCTCCCGCCCCCTCGGCATCGCTTGAGGTAATGATGGGGGTATGGACATAGACGAAATCTCTCTCCTGAAAGAATCTGTGTATCGCGTAAGCTGCAAGTGACCTCACGCGAAAGATCGCTTCAAAGGTATTTGTCCTCGGACGAAGGTGGGTGATAGTCCGAAGATATTCCATAGTATGCCTCTTCGGCTGAAGCGGATAAGAGGGATCTGAGGGGCCTTCCACCGTGATCTCATCGGCCTGCAACTCAAAGGGCTGTTTCGCCTCCGGAGTCAGGGTAAGTATCCCCTTTGCATAGATCGCAGTACCTACATTCAAATGCGCCGTCTCTTCAAAATTGGAAAGCGTATCATGGTAAACGACCTGGAGCGGAGTAAAGAAGGTTCCGTCATTCAATACTATGAAGCCGAAATTCTTTGAATCCCTGTTCGTTCTGATCCATCCGGCAACGGTAACCTCCTTACCGGCATACTTTGCTGTATTCTTGAACAATTCCCTGATATCTGTCTTTTCTCTTGCCATTATTCTTTACCCAAAAAAAATAAAACCCTTATCAAAAGCGACAAGGTATTCTATCGCAACAAGGCGCAAAAAACAACCTTTCAAACACTCTTCTTCTTTGCGATCGCAGCATCCTCTTTCATGTAGTTCTTCATGCGATACATCCTCTCGTCCGCAAGAGAATAGATGTATTCGGCATACAGCCTTCCCCTGGCCTTTTCCTCTCTCTCATCGGGCTTGACCTCGGTAGATCTGGCTACGCCATAGGCAGAGGAAATAGGCGTGGCCATTCCTATAGAGTTTTTCCTCTCAGTCTCGGGAAGCCTCTTTAAGGCCTCCTCGATGGCCTGAGCATTCCCCCCCTCCGAAATAACGCAGAATTCATCACCGCCCATCCTTACGCACTCGCCTATACCATCAAAGATTTTTCCGATGACATTCGAAAAACGCCTGATAAGCTCGTCACCCACCGAATGCCCGAAGGTATCATTGGTCTTCTTAAGGTCGTTCAAGTCCATTGCGACCAGAATGTAATCATTATCCCGATCCATAGAAAGCACCTGGAACCTCTTCTCACAATAAGCTCTGTTAAAGAGTCCTGTCACGGGGTCAGTATAAGCAGACTGCTTCAAGCTTTCGTTCTTTGCGTCCTCCAGCACCAGCTCGTAGTAATAGGAAAGCGTCGAAAGAAAGAGCATCACGATAAACATGAGAGCTCCAAAGGGAAGTATGGAGCTGCTTAGGAAGGTTGTAGTCGGAAACAGATACTTTTGAAGGTTGAACCTGATAAGATCTATAGCTCCGAAGATAAACATAGTAAGGACTGCGATGTTTAAAAGCCTCGCTGAATGTGTCTTTTCGCCCTTTACCCTTAAGGCCGTGATAAAGAAGGTCACAAGCACAATTACACATAAGATGTGGAAAACATTGAGCATCTGTGATATGTGGATGACGTTCGTAAAGTGGAGGACTATTGCAAGAACATCAAAGGCTGCAGTAATGATCGCATTCGCACAAAGCAGGATCCTTGACACCCTGTCATTCCCGTCCCCCCTGATATGCAGTATCAGAAGGCAGAAGGGGATGAAGGCTGAATACAGTGTTATATATTCAAGTACGGTACAATAGGCAAGATCAGAGATCAGTACCTGTACGCTCTTTGTGGTCATCATGATCCAGATCGAGATCAGCTGTGAGAAAAGCCCCACATAGAGCATCCGGATATAACGATCTCTCCTGAACATCATGAAGAGGCTGATCAGGGATATGATCGAGCCGAAGGAAAACAGGAATACCCCAATGAAGATATTCCAGAACTGACTTGTGGCAAAGTCCACATAAACACTGCCGGACTCATATAAATCGATAGACGGGATACTGGAAAAGGCATTATCCTCCCCCGTAGTAAAGGTCACCTTGATATCCCTGCCCCCCGGTGATGTGGGAAGCTCCGCAAAATGATAACCGCTTCCTGCCATCTCGCCCTGTCCGAGCAGATCATGTCCATAGGAATAGACAGCCTCGCCGCCAACCTCTATGTCTACTGCCGAAAGATAACTAAGGACCCTTACGGTACTTTGTTCCGGAAGATTGGAAGGAAGGAAGCCTTCGATCGTTATGACCTCATTCTTTGCAAGCCGTCTTCCAAAATTAAAATCAGAAAGGTTTACGCCCTCATGAACATTCCCGTTCTCCGTGAGCACAAAGGGACCGTTAAGACTGGCGCTCCTTTCTCCGTTCCATGCGAGCCCGTGAAGGAAATAAAAGACAGCGACAAGTCCCATCAGTACCAGCAACATAACTGTTATGGCGTGAAAGAGGAGATTCTTTTTCATCATGAAGTTCTCCCCTTTCCTGTACGTGTTTTCATTTCATACATTCTCTTGTCTGAAAGTCTCAGTACCTCTTCAGACCTCGGCTTCTCAAATTCCGTACTGAGCGCTGCTCCAAAGGAGCAGTCTACTTTGTAAGGTTCCTGGGCAGATGCCTCTTTTTCAAGTTCTACAAGCCTTCGCATGGAGTCTCCCGCTGATCCGATATCATCATTTTTCAGGACAGCTATAAATTCATCCCCGCCCATTCTGAAAAGCCCGACGGTATCGGAGAAAACCGACGAAAGAAGCTTTGAAAAAGTCAATATCATCGCGTCCCCTGATTCATGGCCATAGCGGTCATTCACTTGTTTAAGGCCGTTTAGGTCAAAACTCATTATAAGATAGGTTTCATCCAAAGAATCAAGTTCTGCAAGAACAGCATTGGCTTTCTTCCTGTTTGAGAGTCCTGTCATGGAATCAACCGAAGCAAGGCTCTTAAGGACCACAACCTCCTGCTCATCGAGAGCCCTCTTGTAAAGCCCTATCAGATAGCTTGCAAGCATTCCTACGACAAAGATGAGGATACCGATAGTGAAAAGATCCAGCTTAAGGAAGGCCGCCCGGGGAAAAATGGCTTTAACATCCTTCCTCATCATCTCGTAAACCCCCGTCACCACAAGGATGACGCTGGATATCTTAAATATCTTGTCTGCTATAAGCCTTCTCTTCTTCGGGATATTCGTGAAGATAATGGCTGCAATGCCTATTCCTACCATCAGTATGTCAAAGATACCCCTCACTCTCGGAAGGTGCATCACGTTGGTCAGGAAGAAGAGCATAACGGTTAAGAAGAATACCACGCTGATCAAAAGGAGGATCCGAAGAACACACCTTTTGTTTCTGGAGATATCCCGCCTCGAAGAAAGGATAAGTATCAGAAATACCATCGGTGAAGCGTAAAGGAGCGTAAACTCAAGTATGGAATTTGTCGTGATGGAAAGGCCTATGATCTCGGGAACCTTCTGTGAACAAAGTCCCCATGTTGCCGCCACTATTGAAAAGAGTCCCGTTCCCGTAAGTTCAAGATAATCTCTGTTCACCGGAACAAAGGCAAGGCTCACTATAAGGAGCACTACACCAAGCAAAAGAAGGAAGAGGTCTATGAATATGACTCCGGAAGATTCCGAAACAAACTTCCTGAACATATCCGCTCCTGATGTAAGCTCTATATCAGGTCTCGCGTTTGACATAAAGCTCTCGGCGAATGTCAGGGTAATGGATATCCCACGTCCCGACGCATCCGCAGGACGATCCACGAAATGATAGCCTGACCCTACTGTCCGTCCGGTCATAAAGTTCTCACGGCCGTATTCATATACTGTCTTTCCTTCGACCTCCACCTTAACGACTGCATTGTCCGCATAGATACGGAGTCCTGCGTGGGGAGGGGTATCCTCGGGGAGGATGTTTGAAAGCCTTACTATCATTCCACGTTCAAACATTCTGCCGAAAGAAAGATCATCGAGTGAGACATCACTCTCATAAGAGCCCGGAAGTATGACAGTCCAACCCTTTGATATATCATAGGTCTTCACTGCGGAAGGCTCCATCCCCGCCTTCACGTTCAGCGTAATAAGACAGAATGATATCGCCACAACAGAAAGGATGAATAATATGATCTTTTTAGGAGTGATAGTATTCAACTGCTTCTTAACCTCTCAAGAAAAATCAGTCAACGTATTTTTCTTCAAACTGCTCTTTTGTAAGAGGCTTGTCGAAGAAATAGCCCTGTATCATATCAACATTCATCTCCAGAAGAGCCTTCTCCTGAGAATCCTCCTCAACGCCCTCTACAACAACATCCATATCTATAGTATCCGCCAGATCGGAGACTGTCTTCACGAAGGCATCTGAGAAATTATCCTTTCCGACATCATCCACAAAGGACTTGTCGATCTTTATTACATCTACCGGCAGATTTCGCAGTCTCGAAAGCGAGGAATAACCTGTGCCAAAATCATCAAGAGCGAGCCTTACACCAAGAGCCTTGATATCATTTAATATCTGGGTCATCTTGTCCACATCATTTGCGGCCAGGGATTCCGTAACCTCAAGCGTGAGATTCCCGGGATTAAGCCCCGTGAAATTCAGGGCGTTCTTTACTGTCTCAACGATATTCTTCTGAAGAAGCTGGACTACGGAAAGATTCACACTGACCTTGTAATCCGGATGTCCAAAATCATTCCAGTACCTGCATCTCTTGCAGGCCTCTATGAGCACATGCTCACCTATGGGAACGATGAGACCGAGGTTTTCGGCAATGGGGATGAACTCATTCGGATAGACGAACCCCAGGGTCTCTGACTGCCAGCGGACAAGGGCCTCTGCGCCGCAGCAGACAGGATCCCCTCCCGAGACTCTGATGAGAGGCTGATAATAAACAAGAAACTCCTTGCATCCGCGCTCAACCGCTGCTCTCATGGCATTTTCAAGATCGAGCCGTCTCGTGAGAACCTTCGGATCCGAATGGCTGTAGTACTCGACTACATTCTTTCCCTTCTGCTTTGCCATTCTAAGGGAGAGGTCGGCTCTTTGAGTGAGCTGTTCGATCTTCGTCCCGTCCTTCGGGAAAAGACAGACCCCCATGCACATCGTGCAGTAATACTCATTTGTTTCAAGCTGCCAGGGCTTTGAGAAACGCTTCTCAATAGCCGCTATCAGCCGATCCCTCACTTCATGATGCCTTGCCGGGAGCAACACGGCAAATTCGTCGCCTCCGAGCCTGTAGCAGCGTGCTTTTCTCCCGCATATCATACGAAGCGCCCCGGAAGCCTCCTTCAGCAGGAAATCACCAACATGATGCCCGAGACCTTCATTTATCCCTCTGAAATCATCGAGATCCAGATAGAGAAGTGTTCCTTCCTCCCCGCTTCTTACAGCCTCACGGATCTCCTTTGCAAAATCCATTTCAAAACGCATCCTGTTTGAAAGTCCCGTGAGGAAATCAGTACTTGCCTGTTCTTCTATCTTCTTCTGATATTCCTTCAGCTTCGTGATGTCATAGAAGGTGCTCATCACGACCTCGCTGCCGTCTACCCAGCGTATGTTTGATGACGAGATGTCATAAGTCCTCGCCGAATTCTGGGAATAGTAGTTCCTTCCCTCATCCTCCGATATCACATCCTGCTTTGAAAACATTTCCCAGACATGCGATCTGTCGCCCTCATCTGAAAACATCTTCTGAAAGGTCCCGTTTTCGTAAAGAAACCTGTTTCGCCTGGGATCAAACACAGTAATCCCACAGCCTGTGTTTTCAAGGATACAGTCAAGAGCCGCATAGGAACTTGCGAGTGAATTCTTTGTAACCCTCTTTACAAGGATGGTAGATATCACACGGCGCACATCATCACAAAAACGTATATCCTCTACCGACCACTGCTTCATTGAGTCAGCGACAACAAACGAGAGGTACATGGAGACCTCACCGTTTATCGATATCGGAAGGAACATACCGGCCTTCAGATCATGCTTTTCAAAGAAAGTCTTAAAGGTCGAGGGAAGCACGGAATCAGCGGAGATAGTATAAGGTCTGTCGGTAAGGAAAGGAAGAAGCTCTGTCTCTGCCGAAGTATATTCAGGGGCAAGGGATGTAAAGCCATCCTTCTTCCATTCACATATGATATCGCAATACTTCCTGTCAAGAGAAAGCCTTACCAAAAACGCGTCGGAGACATCCAGAAACTCTCCTGCCTCCTTCAATATCGCGTCACAGACATTTACGAAGTCGCCCTCTTCCTCGAGCATCTTGAGGATGTCGGTCATCACCTCATTGCGCTTCAAAAGTTCTTCGAGCCTTCCACCTGCCTTTAAAGTCTCCTTCAGGGTATTTGAAAGATTGATGTTTTCGGTCGTCTGGGAGAAATAATAGTCAATGAAGCTCTTCAGAAGCTCTACCGAAGAATCATAGGATTCCATCGTCGTAAGGCGCAGGGTCTTTTTTGCCTGCTCATCATCCTGCAAATGCTCTCCGGAAACGCCGGTCATTATGAATATTGCCTGAACTTCCTTCTTTGCATTCTTGGCGGCTATGGCGCGTACCACGATAAAGGGGGCAAAAACTTCACCCTCTATCACCTCTTCAACCGGATTTTTCGCAAAAGCATTCACGAGGAAGCTTACGGTCTCGGCCGGAATATAATTTTTCAGAAGAGCTTCTTCATCACTCGAACCGGGGAAAGCAAAAACAGGCCTTGCCGTGGTATCATAAGCACGCACATATACGTGATTTGCCCTCGAAAAGGTCTCAAGGAAGTTCTGAAGCCCTTCGCCTTTTAAATATATTGAAGCAGGATCCATTAATTTCCTCCGAAACAGTATTTCAACAAACTATGATAACAATTTTCAGTAAAAATTGCATTAAAAATGTGGGTCACCTGTATCAGAGTTTTGTAAAAACTTACATTGCTAAAGAGCCGGTCTCACGGATATAATGAACGAGCATTAAGAAATACACCCCCCCATTAAGTATTTCTTAACGTTTTCCCCTTTATATTTTTAACCCCCCTTTAAAAAAAGACATCCCTCGCGGATGTCTTTTTTCATGTCTTTTCATCTGGCAAGCAGCTCTACTATCTCACCCAGATACATTGTATGAAGATCCTTAGTCTTGTAATACTTCTCCTCCACATCCTTGTCAAAGACATCATCAATGGGAAGCGGAACTGAATAAAGCTTTTTGCAGACAACTATGAAATTTCCTTCATCTATAAACGGGATTCCCTGATGCTCATTGATGGTGAGCCTGGCGTTTTTGAGCTTATCCTCATCCCTTCCGGATACCTGTCCCAGATACTTCAGCGTCCTATGATACTTATCTTCAAAAAAGGACACGGAAAAGGTCTCACTCTTGTCTAAAAGCTCCTTTGTAAAGCGGCTCTCCCTCACATAAACAGTAGCCACGGGCTTATCCCAGAGTACACCTACACCTCCCCAGGAGATGGTCATGGTATTGATCTTGTCATCTGCCTTTGTCGTAAGTGCTCCCCATTTATCACCGAATCTGACAAACGGGTTGAACTCTATCTCATTGATCGGATATGGCTGAAATGCATGCATGGGCTCCCTCCTTTCCTGTTTCCCCTAAAATCCCCAATAAAAGTCCATTTTTCCCTGTCAGCAGACCTCGACCGTCCAGCCGTACTTATCCGGAAGACGGCCCCACTGGATGCCGGTAAGGGTGTCGTAAAGCTTCTGCGTAAGCTCTCCGGTCTTCATATCGTTGATCGTAATGACGTCGTCCTTGAATTTGAGTCTTCCTACAGGACTTATGACGGCAGCTGTGCCTGTTCCGAAAACTTCCTCAAGTCTTCCTTCATGGCCAAAGCGCATGAGGTCGGTAGCCTTGAGATGGGTCTCGTTCACCTTGTAACCCCAGTCCCTCAGAATGTGAAGCATCGAATCCCTGGTGACGCCGGGAAGGACTGTGCCCTCGATAGGCGCTGTATAGATCTCCCCGTCGATCTTGAACATAATATTCATGGAGCCGACCTCCTCGACGAAGGTCTTTGTAGCTCCATCGAGCCAGAGCACCTGGTCATAGCCTTCTTTTTCAGCCTTGACCTGACCCGCTATGGAACCTGCATAATTTCCGCCGCATTTCGTGAAGCCTGTACCACCCTGAACGGCACGGACAAGTTCGTCCTCGATCATTATCTTTACAGGGTTCAGTCCCTCTGCATAATACATGCCTACAGGACTTAAGATGATGAGGAAGGTGTAATTCGTTGCCATGTGTACACCCAGTGCCTCTTCTGTTGCGAAGACCACAGGCCTTATGTAAAGCGAAGTATTGGGGAGCGTGGGAACCCAGTCCTTCTCCTTTTCGACGAGAGCTTTGATCGCGTCAACGAATATGTCTACGGGAACCTTCGGCATACAGAGCCTCTCATTTGAGTTCTGCATCCTCTTTGCGTTCATTTCGGGCCGGAAAAGCTGTATCTTTCCATCTTCCCTTCTGTAGGCCTTGAGTCCCTCAAAGGTCTCCTGCGCATAATGCAGAACAACGCATGCAGGCTCAAACTCTATGGGGCCATAGGGGATGATCCTTGCGTCGTGCCATTCATTCTCCCTGTCCCAGTCCATCGCGAACATATAGTCCGTAAAGTACTTTCCGAAACCGAGCTTGTTCCAGTCCGGCTTTTCCTTGAGATCCTTTCTTTCCACGAAACGGATATCCATTGTCTTTTCCTCCAATATAATTCTTCTTCAAGGCCAACGCGGCTTTGAAATATAATTATCGGACTTTCCGGTTTCGATTTCAACCTTTCTTTTTGTCTTTATGCGCCCCTTCTCACCCCGACATGGTCGAAAGACAGATATGCCCTTCGTTTTCAAAAATCCTTATCTGCCCGCTCTCAATAGTGCAGAAGTGCTCTATAGAACGGGAATCAAGCCGCTCGAGCGTTTCTTTTCCTGGATGGCCATAGCGGTTATTCTTTCCTGCTGAGATCAGCGTAATATCCTCCTTTCCCGAAAGCACCGAAAGGAGCACGTCAGAGTTTGAATAATTGCTGCCATGATGAGCTGCCTTTAAAATCAGCGTCCCCTCTGCCGCCTCATAAAGCATATTCCTTGCAGTCTCATCGGAAAGGATCATCTCCTCCTGTTCCTTTCCTATGTCACCCGTAAGGAGTATTGATACATTAAGATCTTTTCTTTGTGCAAGAAGAACGAGGGAATTCGCATTCGCGTCGCCTTCCTTCAGATATTCATCGGCCCCCGCGAAAAGGCAGGTAATGACAATCCTTCCTCCCGCAAGGACAAGTCTCTCACCCTTTTTCATATACTTTATGACGGTACCGTTCTCTCCTGCTGCCTCGCTTAAGCTCTTTTCATTCTCGTTTGCCACCACCTTCTCGGGCAGTATCACCATTCCTACCGGATAACCGCTCTTAAGCGCTTCTATCAGCCCCGAGACATGATCGGTATCAAGATGGCTCACAAACCAGTAATCTATTCCGCCGGTGACGCCGCGGGATCTCAAAAAAGGCAGTATGACATTTCGCGCTATATCCTTTTTACTGCTGCTTCCCCCGTCTATCATAATATGCGTCTTTTGATCCGCCCTGAGATAAAGCCCGTCTCCCTGCCCTACGGAAAGCATGTCAAATTCAAAGCCTCCTCCCTTGATGCCGTAAAGGATCAGAGGAAGTAAAAGAAGGATCACGATGGCCTTCGGAAGAAATCTGATCACATCCTTTCTTTGTGCCTTCAGAGGAAAAACAGTATCCTCACGGCTCTTCAACCTTTTAAAGAGTTTCCATGCTGAATAAGCTCCGAGAAAATAAATAATATAATAGATCAGCATCTGTATCTCTCCCGGTCTTCCAAAGGTCAGGCTGGAAAAGGGGAGCTTAAGTGTCAGCGCCGAGAGCCATTCATAGAAGTACAAAAGGAGATGCAGCGGAAAAAGAAGCAGCTTTATGTAAAGCAAGCCTGAAATGAGAGCTAGTGAAAGGAGCACAGTCATCAGCGGGATCAGAATAAGATTGAGAAGCACCTGATACAAGGGGATCTCATAGTAGTAGAAGGCCACTACGGGAGCGGTTCCAAGACACACCATAAAGGAAAACCCAAAAGAAAGAAAAAGCTTTTCCCAAAGAGAAGGAGTGTACCCCCTCTTGTCCCTGTGCCTTTCCCTTATAAAGGCGTCAATGGAATTACTGACGGGTCTTGCGGCCGCTGCCACAATGAAGACTGCCGAGAAGGAAAAAACGAAAGCGCTATCAAAGAGGCAGAAAGGATTTTTCATTATCAATATTACTGCTGCTATGCCTTCGTTTGTCAGCATATCGCTTTCCCTGCCGAAGGATTCTGAAAGAAGTGAGAGAAAGAACATGATGAGAGCTCTCTTTGCGGAAACAGACATGCCGCACATAAGGGCATAGAAAAACGAAAAGGGGATCGAGATGAGAAAAGCCGGAAAGAATCCGATACGAAGGCGCCGAAGCAGTTTATACAAAAGCATTCCGACTATTGAGATGTGAAGTCCCGACACTGCAAGAAGATGCGCTATCCCGGAAGCCGAGAAAAGATCCTTCACCTCATTGGAAAGCCCTCCCTTGTCTCCGAGAGCCATGGCTGAAATGATACTCCCTTCTTCGCCGGGAAGATTATCTTCAAAAAAGCTTTTCAGCCTTTCCCGAAGATTGTTCAGGAAGTACCTAAGTGAGAAAGGAGGCTGGCTTATTAGAGTAACCTCTGGCTTATAGAGCTTTATCCCTATGTCCTTCCCCTTCAGGTATTCCTCCTCTGAAAAGCCTCCTTCGTTCTCAATTTTGGTCATTTCTTCAGGAGTCCCCGAAAGCTTATAAAGGCTTCCCGGTATAAAGCTTATCTTCTCATCAAGATAGAATATAAGGCCTCCGGGACTTACTCTTTTTTTGTCTGAAAGGAAGTAAACATCCTCAAGATAATAGGCATAGGTATTATTCTTTTCTTCAGCCTTCTCTGCCTTCCCGTAAAAAACCTGTTCCTCCCGGGATAGTTCCTTTGCTTTATACTTTGCTTCATCCCTTACAAGAAGATGCATCTCTCCCCTGATAAAGCCGAGGAGGAATACAGCGATAACGACAAGGCACATCGCCCTCTTCCCCTTCAGATGGGAAAGGAACAAAAGGACAAAGATGATAATAAAGATGATCCGGAGGGTTGGATTTTCAGTAACGGCGATGGCCGCCCCGAGGGAAAACGAGACCGCTGCAGAAAAAAGCGGCCGTTTGTCCATAAATGTGATCCTTTGACTATTCTGTTATGAGCTTTGGATTTTTTTCGTAGGTCCCGGAAAGGCTGTTCTCTGATATGTCCGGAGTGCCGTTCCGATAGACCGTGATCTGAACCTTGCTTATCCCGTCAAGCTCGCAGAGGGAATTCACAAGGGTATAGATCGAAACATCACGGGTTACACCTGTGACCTTCGTAAAATAGCTGCTGTCAAGATCCAGATAGCAGATGCCGTCAGAAGTCGAGACATGAAGGAATACCGAGGAATCGCTGATCACAGCGTTAAGTCCGGTTCCTACCGGCTCCTGGCAGAGGTTTTCTATAACAAGCCTCGCGAGATTCGTGTTTGAGCTGTAATGCACCCTTTTCTCGTAAGGAACAAGCCACTCCCCGTCCAAAGACGGATAATAGAGGAGCAGATCCCTGATCTGAAGCGCCGCCTGACTGCTTCCGAAATCTCCTATGAAGGTATCCTTCGTCATGGCTCCTATCGTACGCCCCGTCGCATCCACAAGCACCGAATCGCCGACATAGAATGAAACACTCGAGACATCCTCGATCTGAAGCAGTGTCTTCACTATAGCCGCCCGGATCAAAGGTTCTCTGACAAGCGGGATATCCGAATAGCCCTCCGTAAAATATACGGAAAGTTTTGTTCCATCGGAAGAAAACTCTACAGACCTCACATCTACCTTCGCGGGTATGGGAGATTCGGAATTTCTCATCTCCTCATCGTCTCCAAGCTCATCAAGAAGGCTTTTCGCAAGTTCCTCCTTTGAATCGGGTACCTCGCCCTCAAATCTGCTTTCAACAAGGCGCGTCCCTGACGAATCAATCCCGTAGATGATATAATCCCCTTCGCTCTTGCCGCAGGCTGATACAAAAAGGAGGATCACCATAAAGATAAAGGAACACAGCATTATCTTAAAAGTCTTCATTTTCCGTCTCCTCCGATGATGCGTCCTTTTCCTCCGAAATATATTTGAGAGGGACCCTGACTGCAAATCGTGTCCCTTCATTAAGCGTACTCTTTACCTTGATCTCGCCCTTATGCATCCTGATGACGTTCTGGGTAATAGCAAGCCCGAGTCCCGTACCGCCTATCTCACGGCTGTGGGATTTGTCGGCTCTGTAAAATCTTTCGAAAATATGCGGAATACTCTCCTCAGGTATACCTATCCCGTTGTCCTCAACATGGATATAGAAATAACGATGGTCGGAATTGAGGCTCACATGCACGAAGCCTCCCTTTTTGTTGTACTTGATCGCGTTTTCCATAAGGTTTGAGAGCGCAAGTGAAAACTTTGTTTCGTCTACCTCTGCTACGATAGGCCTGAAGGTCTCGAGGACAAGCTCCACCTTCGCCTTTTCTGCCAGAGGGGAAAGCCTCTTCATAAGAAGCTCTAAAAGGTCATTGATCCTGACCTGTGAGACCGATATATCGCCTGAGCCACGGTCAAAGCGCACAAGCGTAAGAAGATCATTGACGATCTTTGTTTCCCGATCGATCTCGCCGGTTATATCAGTCATAAATTCCCTGTACATATCGACAGGGACATCCTCCATAGAATTCAGGGAATCCGCCAGAACCTTCATTGAAGCAAGCGGGGTCTTCAGCTCATGAGAGACATTTGAAACAAATTCCTGTCTGGAATCGTTCATGGTCTTCATCACTTCGGCATAGCTGTTGAAATGGCCGGATATCTCCGCCACCTCAGTGGTAGAGTTTTCCTTCAGGACCGGTTCCGAAAATCCCTTCTCAACATCCGCTATTTCGGACGCAAGCCGCCTCAAGGGAGTTGTCAGATGTTTAGACGCAAAAAGTGAGAGCATAAAGGCCGCGACAATGTCTAAGGCAAGGAAAAGGATCAGAAATGAGCCTTGGGAATTCTTGGAGAGCGCGGTATTCTCCATAGAGCAGACGAACATTATGACACCGGACACGGGAACAGTCCCTGCCCTCTTTACAGGAGCGGAGGTTGCGGTCTTACTATTACCTGTCTCCTCACTCTCTCCCGTTATGGGAACACATACCGTCAGAAAATTGTTTACATTATCCCTTTCATAGGCGGTTGCCCCGTTTAAGGCTTTTACTGCGATGTCCCAGATCACCGTCCTTCCCTCATAGAGGGAATAAGTGTCCTTTATGACACGGAGGGTCTTGTCAAGTACGAGTATTCTGCCTGAAAGTGACTGCGCAACCGAATCAAGGGTGATATTTACCGCCTCATCAGTGGGACTCTTTAAGTACCCGCTGGTAAGTATATCATTGCCAAGTATCTGGGATTCGCCTGTAACAGAAAGAACCTCGGCCTTCTCAGCCTCGCTTTCATAGACGAAGGAAAAACCGAGTGAAAAGAGGATGCACGGGACTATCCCTATGAGAAGACCGAATACAAAGATACGGCTCCTCATGCTCTTAAAAAGATTTTTGAGTGAGAAGTGTTTTTTCAAGGCTTATAAAAATACCCGACACCCCATTTTGTCTGGATATAACGGGGTTCACCGGGGTTTTCTTCTATCTTTTCGCGAAGGCGCCTTACATGTACATCAACGGTACGGGCATCTCCCGGATAATCTGCGCCCCAGAGGGCCATAAGAAGATCATCCCTGGAGAATACCTTTCCGGGATTCGTCACAAAAAGGAAGAGCATATCAAATTCACGGGAGGTGAGATTGATCTCATTCTCTTTGACCATAAGCCGCCTGGAGCTCTTGTCGATCCAGATGTCTCCGCTCTTGATCTCGGCGACTTCTTCACCCTTTTTGTCCGAGCCGAAACTCCGCCGCATGATGGCCTTGATCCGCGCCTTCACCTCAAGTATGTTGAAGGGCTTTGTGATATAGTCATCCGCCCCGTACTCAAGGCCGAGGATCTTGTCCATGTCATCGCCCTTCGCGGTAAGCATGACGATCGGCATGTCGGAAAACTCCCTTATCCTGCGGCAGACCTCGAAGCCGTCTACCTTCGGGAGCATGACATCGAGGAGTACCATATCATAACGGGTCTTCTCACTAAGATCGAGAGCCTCCTGCCCGTCATAAGCACAATCGACCTCCATGCCGTCCTGCTCGAGGGAAAACTTTATTCCCTTGACTATCAGCTTTTCATCATCAACGACAAGAACTCTTTTTGACATAACAAACCTGCACTATACCGTTATCTGATCCTTTATCTTTTCATAAAGACCGCTTTTTATGCCACTGATCTTTGTGATATCCTCAATGCTCCTGAAGGGACCGTTCTTCTGACGAAAATCGACTATAAGCTTCGCTTTTGCTTCTCCTATCCCGGGAAGCGTCATGAGAGCTTTAGAGTCTGCCGTATTGATATTGACCTTTGTGCCCCCTGCATCGCCCAAAGAAGCCTCTGAAATCGTTTCTTCCTCGCCCTCTCTCGGGACATATATCTTTTCCCCGTCACTTGCGACAGCCGCCTGATTAAGCCCGCTTATATCCGCGTCATTTGACAGTCCGCCGGCAAGCGCTATGAGCGAGAAGACCCTTGTGCCCTTTTCAACCTCAAATACACCGGGAGCCATCACGGCACCCCTGACCTCAACAAAGATACTCTCCTCTTTTTTCGAAGACACCCTTGAAGTATCCGAATCAAGAGTATCCGTGGAGGATATTCTTTCAGTATCGCTCTTTGCCGTGCCATTACTGTCTTCAAAATATGAGGTATTCCCGCAGGATGTCAGAAAGAAGACAGAAAGAGAAAGCGATACGACAAAAAGCTTAAAAAATATACCGGTTTTCAAAACAGGATTCCTTTCCAAAGTAAGAAAAGAAAGCCTGCTCATCCTGACCGGTATATTCTAACATATTACAAAATTATTACAATTGTTTTTCAAAGAAGTTTTGATAATATTTCCTTCATCCTGTCAAAATCCTCTTTTTCGGCGATCAAAGGAGGCAGCATCCTGACCACATTGCCTTCTGCCGTAAGGAGAACGAGCCCCTCCTGAAGGGCTTTTGAAACGATATCGCCCGCCTTAACGGAAGGGTCGATCAAAAGTCCCTGAATGAAGCCGTCTCCGCGGTGTTCCTTCACTATGGAAGATCCCTTCGTAATCTCTTCAAGCACCTCCTCAAAATAAGGAGTAAGCTCTTTAACATGCTCTCTCACCTTTCGCTCCTTCATCAGCCTGATGGAAAGTGATATGGCAAATGTGCTTAAGGGATTTCCGCCGTAGGTTGAACCATGGTCCCCGGGCTTTAAGGAGTTTTCGGCGACACGCTCAGTAACGAGGAAGGCTCCCGCCGGAAGTCCGAGTCCTATTGCCTTTGCGGTAGTAAGTATATCAGGCATTACGCCATATTTCTGGAAGGTATAGAATTCACCGGTCCTGCACATCCCGCACTGTATCTCGTCTAGGATCAGGAGAATGTCGTTCTCGTCGCAGAGCCTTCTGACCCCCTTCAAAAACGCCTCTGTCGCGGGATGTATGCCACCCTCTCCCTGCAGCGTCTCCATGATTATCGCGCAGGTCCTTTTGTCTATCAGTTTCTCAACCGAGGAAAGGTCATTAAAGTCAGCAAAGCTTACTCCATCCACCAAAGGATAGAAGGGAGACCTGTAAGAGTCAGTCCCCGTAACGGAGAGGGAACCCATGGTCCTTCCGTGAAAGGAGGAATTCATGGCTATGATCCTCGCATCATTCTTCCCCGTCCGGTTAAAGTAATACCTCTTTGCGGTCTTTAAAGCACCTTCGACAGCCTCGGCGCCGCTGTTCGTAAAGAAGACCCGATCAAGCCCAGATATCTCCTTCACTGCTGCCGCGGCCTTTATGAGAGGCTCTGTATAATAGAGGTTTGATACATGAACGAGCTTTTCAAGCTGTGATGAAATCTCACCTGCTATCTCTTTGTCACCGTAGCCGAAGGCGTTCACCCCGATGCCTGATGCGAAGTCGAGGTACCTTTTTCCTTCATTGTCGAAAAGATACATGCCCTCTCCGCTTGAAAAGACTACGGGAAACCGGTTATAGACCCCGATCAGATCCTCATTTGCCTTCTTTATGGCCTCATCCTTTGTCATCCCTATACTCTCCTTCCTTCAGGATCGTAGAATTTCTCGTCCCTGTCGTGAAGTATCGCCGTCCCTATGCCCTTGTTCGTAAATATCTCAAGCAGAAGGCAGTGAACTATCCTGCCGTCAAGGATATGCACTCTTGAAACACCGTTCTCTACCGCATGTATGCAGTTCATTATCTTGGGAAGCATCCCGCCTGAGATAGTGCCGTCCTCTATGAGCTCTCTTGCCTCCTGGACCGTGATCTCGGATATGAGCGATGACGGATCGTTTACATCCCGAAGGATCCCCGGCTCATCCGTAAGAAATGCAAGCTTTTCAGCCTTTATAGCCTCCGCTATGGCGCAGGCGGCATCATCCGCGTTGATGTTATAGGTATTGAACTCGTTGTCCAGTCCAAGAGGACACACTATGGGAAGGAAGTCCTTCTCAAGCAGGTCAAGGAGGATCTTGGGAGAAACCTTTGTGATCTCTCCAACAAAGCCTATATCCTCACCGCTCTTTGAAAACTTTTTCTTTACGGTAAGCATACGCCCGTCCTTGCCGCTTATCCCCACGGCATTCACTCCGAGAGACTGGACCATTGAAACTAGGGACTTGTTCACACGGTTTAAGACCATCTCGGCAACTTCCATGGTCTCTTCATCGGTCTTTCGAAGTCCGTCCACAAACTCGCTCTCATGCCCCATAATCTTAACCCATCTGCTTATGTCCTTTCCGCCTCCGTGGACTATGACGGGCTTGAAGCCTACGAGTTTCAAGAGCGTTACGTCCCTGATAACTTCATTCTTAAGAGTTTCGTCAAGCATGGCGGAGCCGCCGTACTTCACAACTATTATCCTCCTGTTGAAGCGCTGTATGTACGGAAGCGCCTCAACAAGTATCCCTGCCTTTTCCTGAAGATCAAGTATCTCTTCGTTATTCAAAACTTATCTCCTTCTTCTAAGAGCGATAATCGCCGTTTATCTTCACATAATCGTATGTAAGGTCACATCCAAAGGCTCTGGCTTCTTCATGCCCCGCCTTCATATCGCAGACTATGATAACATGCTTCCCTGACAAAATCTTAGTCGCCTTTTCTTCGCTGTAGTCCGTTGCGACACCGTCACGCACAAGAATATAGCCTGGAAGCTCGTAAGAATAATCCTTTCCCTGCGCTTCAGATGACAGTTCCTCTTTCGGCCCCGCGCCCGAAAGGATATAGATGTCCGTATGATCGGGATCGAAGGAGACCCCGGAGTAACCCATGGCGCACATTATCCTTCCCCAGTTCGCATCGTTTCCGAAGACGGCCGCCTTTATCAGATTTGAACATATCACGCTTTTTGAAAGCGTGACCGCGTCATCATAAGATTGGGCATTTATGACCCTGCACTCCATAAGCTTTGTAGCGCCCTCGCCATCCTGCGCCATAGACATGGCAAGGAACTTGGTCACGACAGAAAGGGCTGAAAGAAAGATTTTATAGCCCTCCTCGTTTTCGCCCGTTATCCTTTTATTTTCGGAAAGACCGTTCGAAAGCAGGAAACAGCTGTCATTCGTAGACGTATCACCATCTACGGAGATCATATTAAAGCTCTTTTGAACGCATGTTAAGAGTGCCTTTTGAAGGAGCTGCCTTTCCATGTCAACATCGGTCGTTATGAAGGAGAGCATCGTACACATATTGGGATGGATCATCCCTGATCCCTTTGTCATAGCGCCTATCGTAACTTCCTTCCCGTCTATCTCAAAGGAGACTGCTACCTCCTTTTCATGGGTATCTGTCGTAAGGATGGCGCGGGCCGCCTTAAGTGCAGCTTCACTGCCCCTTTCAAGGCTTCCCTTCATGATATCGATGCCGTTTTTTATCTTTTCAATGTCGATCTTCTGTCCGATGACACCGGTTGATGCGACAAGAACCGAGTCATCCGGAAGGGAAAGCGCTTCTTTTACCTTCCTTCCGGTCTCATCACAGATCTTCATTCCGTCCTCACCACATGAAGCATTAGCGATGCCTGTATTTACAACTACGGCAGAGATACGTGCTTCTTTCTTAAGGAGCGCCATATCATACTTCACCGGCGCTGCCTTCGCTACATTCGAGGTAAAGGTTCCCGCATAGTCGCAGGGCGTCTCCGAATAGATGAGAGCCATATCGGGGTGATCCTCATACTTGATCCCCGCTGCACAGGATGAGACCAGAAAGCCCTTCGGCGCGGTAACGCCGCCTTCAACTATCTTCATAACAAACTCTTTTCCTTATTCGTTGAAATGTGTGATATTGTCGTCATTGAGCGGCATCTCGTAATAGTTGATGTCGCCCCGCTCGATAAAGCCCTCCGCGTTCCAGAAGAGGTTTCCGACCTCGTTTCCCTTGAAGGCTATGAGGGTAACTTTGTTTATATGCTCTCTCTTGAGCGCGTCCATCGCGTATTGCACCATCGCGCGCCCTATCCCCCGCCGCCTGAAGTCACTGGAAACACAGACATGATAGAAACAGGCATTTCGTCCGTCGGAGCCGCATAGTATGGATCCTACTATGGTCCCGTCGGGAAGACAGGCCACTATCGAAGTCTTCGGATTTCTCCTTATGAAGCGTTCCACAAACTCCTCTGAGTCGTCTATAGTCCTGATGCCAAAGCCCTTGATAGTCATCCAAAGCGCCCTGACATTTGTTATATCGTCTGTCGTCATGGGACGGACATAATACAGGGTCTCACTTTTCAAAACGCGGCCACCTGTAAAAGTCCTTCCTCCTCGGGAAGCGCGAACATGATATTCATATTCTGGACCGCCTGTCCTGCTGCCCCCTTTACGAGGTTGTCAAGCGCGCCGGCCATCACTACCCTCTTTGTCCTTTCATCAACGGTAAAGCCTATATCCGTAAACTCTGAGCGGGCGGTAAATCTTGTCTCGGGCCAGCTTCCCTTTGGAAGAAGCCTGATAAAGCGTTCGGTGCCATAATACTTCTCATAGGCTGCCCTTATCATGGTCTCATCCGGGTATGTGCCATCAGGAAGTGCCTTTAAGGAAGCGTATTCCGTAGCAAGGATCCCGCGATGCATGGGGATGAGATGAGGAGTGAAATTGATAAGGATGGGATCTCCGTCGCCTCCTGCGTTTCTTTTCGCGTAGCCAAGCTGCTCCTCGATCTCCGGCGTATGCCTGTGAGTCGTGACACCATAAGGCTTCACGGACTCGTTCACCTCGCAGAAAAGGTTCTGAACCTTTGCTGACCGTCCCGCTCCGGAGGTACCGCTTTTTGCGTCTACTATCAATGTATCCTCATCTATGAGGCCCTCTGCCACAAGAGGATAAGCCGTAAGTATCGAGCATGTGGTAAAGCACCCGGGATTTGCGATGAGACGTGCCTTCTTTATTTCTTCCCGATTTATCTCGCAAAGACCGTAGACAGCCTCGGAAAGAAGAGACGGATCATCATCTCTGTCGATACCGGGATACCATTTTTTATAGACTTCGATATCCTTCAGCCTGTAGTCCGCGGAAAGATCTATTACCTTTGTCTTTGATAGGATCTCCTTTGAAAGGCAGGAGGAAAGGTAGCCCTGAGGCGTTGCCGTGAAGATGACATCACATTCCTCTGCCATGACATCAAGGGCCGGTTCCCTTAAGACATCATATTTTTCATCTATAAGCCCTCTGAAATATGGGAATACTTCGGAAAACCTCTGCCCCGCGTAGGTTCGAGAACCGTAAAAAACCGTTTCCGCATCCGGGTGACTAATGAGGATCCTTGCGATCTCTGCACCCGCGTAGCCAGTGGCACCCAGAATACCGACCTTTATCATAAAACGCCTTCCTTTCAATCGTCCGAAGATTATAGCAAATCTATGTAAAATAATAAAGTAAGTGTTTGCGCCGTCTCTCTTTTTCAGTATAATATGAAGCCGTACCCCGTTTTTTTCAATCTAAAGAAAGGACGAAAAAATGGCAAAGGAAAAAGTAATACTCGCCTACTCCGGCGGTCTTGACACAACGGCGATCATCCCCTGGCTCAAGGAAAATTATGACTATGACGTTGTCTGCTGCTGCGTTGACTGCGGACAGGAGTCAGAGCTTGACGGACTCGATGAGAGGGCAAAGCTCTCAGGCGCTGAAAAGCTCTACATCGAGGACATCACGGATGACTTCTCTGACAATTATATCGTGCCCTGTGTACAGGCAGGCGCTGTCTATGAACACAAATACCTTCTTGGCACCTCGATGGCGCGTCCCGCTATAGCAAAGCGCCTGGTTGAGATCGCGCGTAAGGAAGGCGCCACCACTATCTGCCATGGAGCTACAGGAAAGGGAAATGACCAGATACGTTTCGAACTCGGAATCAAGGCTCTGGCTCCGGATCTTAAGATAATAGCAGCATGGCGTGATCCGAAATGGACCATGGACTCAAGGGAATCCGAGATCAAGTATGTCCACGACCACGGCATAGACCTTCCCTTCTCGGATGACAACTCCTATTCAAGGGACAGGAATCTCTGGCACATAAGCCACGAGGGTCTTGAACTTGAGGATCCGGCAAACGCCCCGAACTATGACCATCTCCTCGTCCTTGGCGTCACCCCCGAAAAGGCTCCTGACAAGCCTGTTGAAGTCACGATGACCTTTGAGCATGGTGTTCCGAAATCAGTGAACGGAAGGGAAATGAAGGTCTCTGATATCATAAGGACATTAAACAAGCTCGGCGGAGAAAACGGAATAGGGATAATAGACATCGTTGAGAACCGCGTTGTCGGAATGAAATCAAGAGGTGTTTATGAGACTCCCGGCGGAACCATCCTTATGGAGGCTCATGACCAGCTTGAAGAGCTCATCCTTGACAGAGAGACAATGGAGATGAAAAAGAAGATAGGCTCCTCCTTCGCACAGACTGTATATGAGGGCAAGTGGTTCACCCCTCTTCGCGAAGCTATGCAGGCCTTCATCGAAAGTACCCAAAGGTATGTGACAGGCGAAGTGAAATTCCGTCTCTACAAAGGAAACATCATAAAGGCGGGAACAACCTCTCCCTATTCACTTTATTCCGAATCCCTCGCATCCTTTACGACAGGAGATCTTTACGATCATCATGATGCCCAGGGCTTCATAACCCTCTTCGGCCTCCCTTCAAAAGTAAGGGGATTGAAGATGATGGAACTTTCTGAAAAGAAGTGAGTCACATAAACCTTTCAATGAATTCATCCTCTGAGATGATGGGGATCGAAAGTTCGCGGGCTTTTTGATTTTTGTTTGAAGCACTTTCAAGATCATTATTTATGAGAAAGGATGTCTTCTTTGAGACTGAACCCGTGACGACTCCCCCTTGAGACTCGATATAAGCCTTCACTTCATTTCTGTTCTTGAACTTATAGACATCGCCGGTTATAACAAATGTAAGACCCTTGCACTTTTCACCCGCAGGGGTCTTTTCTTTTTCTTTTATCGTGACAAGCTTTAAAAGCTCAGAAAGAATCTTGGCATTTTCCTCATCCTTCATCCACCTGACAAAGGAAGAACTCTTTTCGGGTCCTATCCCTTCGATCTCGGAAAAGACCTTTTCATCTTCTGTCGTTTGTGCGGTTTCAAAAAGTTCCTTAAGGCTCTTACCAGAAAGCAGCCTTTTTGCCACATCGGGGCCCACAAGCGGAATGGAGAGCGCGAACATGAACGCTTCGGCACCGACTGTCAATGCCTTTTCAACAGAGGCTTTTATATTATCAGCGCTCTTTTCCCCGAAACCATCAAGCTGCGCTATCTCATCCCTGTGCGAAGGTAGTTTAAGGATATCGGAAAGATCCCTTATCCATCCGAGGTTTACGAAACGCTGCAATGTCATTTCCGAGATCCCGTCAATATCCATGCCATCCTTTGACACAAAGCGGGAGAATTTCCTAAGCTGCTTCGCAGGGCACTTCTCATTTGAACAACGGAGGGTCTTCGTGCCGCTGACCTCGGAAACCCTGATAAAAGTCTTTTCCCCGCAAACAGGGCAGGTGTCGGGGACCAGAAGCTCCCCCTTTTTTTCCTTTACTTCTATGACCTTTGGTATTATCTTGTTTGCCTTTATGACGGAAAGGACTGTTCCCTCCCCTCCTATGGAGAGGCGCTCGCATTCTGATATATTACATAGCGATGCCCTCTTCACCGTGGTCCCTTCCAGCTGGACGGGTTCAAATACCGCAACCGGAGTGATTGAGCCTGCCGCGCAGCTCCACTCGATGTAAGAAAGCGAACTTAAAACCGCTTCATCAGCCCATTTGAAAGCAATGCCCGCCCTTATGGCGTGATGCCCGGTGACTGATCCTCCCGCAGCATAAACAGTATCATCAAAGCCCACCACAAGCCCGTCAACGGGATAAGGATTCTCATTCCCGGTCACCTTTTTTGTCCATCTTTCCACCGCGTCTTTGATCTTTGAAAGCGAGGGATCTTCAATAAGCTCTCTTTCAACAGTCTGAAAGCCAAGCTTTGACAGCATATCCATCCGCTCGCCCCATGATACTATCTCTTCATCACAGTGGACTAATGTAAACGGGATATAATTGATCCTTCTCTTTTTCACTTCCTCAGGATCTTTAAGGGAAAGGGAGCCTGAAGCCAGGTTTCTCGGATTTGCGTAGTCTTCGCCGGTTTCTATCACGAATTCCTCAAAATCCTTATATGCTATGACGGCTTCTCCCCTTATTACAAGATGGCCGGGGTAGGCGATCTTTTTTGGGATTCCCGATATTGATCCTGAAAGAAAAGTAATGTCAGTGCCTGTGTGCCCGTTTCCTCTTGTAACAAGACGACTTAGAGTTCCATTATCGTAAGTTGCCACAAGGGTAAGGCCGTCAAGCTTCCACGAAAGCCAGATGGGACGGGAATCAGCCCACTTTGAAAGCTCGTTAATGTCCTTTGTCTTTGCCAGGGAAAGGGCGGGATATTCGTGCTCTACCTTCTTTCCCGAAGTGTCATCCTTTGAAACATTAATTGTGGGACTGTCCAAAAGGACTTCACCCGTTGCCTTCTCGAGGGCCGAAAGCTCGTCAAAGAGAGCATCCCATTCGTGGTCGCTCATGAGCTCGGGAAGTCCGTTATAATAATTATCGGACGCCGCGTTCAGGCGTCCGACGAGTTCTTTCATACGGTCAAGGTCGTTCACTTTTTTTCATCCTTTCCGAGGAAAATGAAGGGTGTGTTCTGATAAACATAATAATTCAGCCAGTTCGTATAGAAGGTGTTCGCATGCCCTCTCCACTGGAGCATGGGTTTCATATTCTCGTCATCATTCGGATAATAATTGACAGGCTTGTGCTGCTTCATCCCTTCCGAAAGATCCCTCCTGTATTCCTTATCAAGAGTCATCCTGTCATATTCGGGATGTCCCATCACAAAGACCCTGCTCCCGTCATTATTCATGACAAGAAAGACCCCTGCCTCGGGAGAATCCGAAAGGACTATTAAGTCGCTGTTTTGCTTGATCTCGTCCGCATCCGACTCCGTATACCTTGAGTGAGGTGCCATGAATAAATCATCAAATCCCCTTACGAGAGGCACCCTCCTGTGCTGCACCCTGTGTGCAAAGACACCGAAGAGCTTCTCCGGGAGAAACTTCTTCTCTATTCCGTAATGATAATAAAGACCCGCCTGCGCTCCCCAGCAAAGATGAAGGGTTGATGTAACATGAGTCTTCGTCCATTCAAAGATCTTCTCCATCTCGGGCCAGTAATCCACATCTTCAAACTCCAAGGTTTCTATAGGCGCCCCGGTAATGATGAAGCCGTCATAGTAATTATCCTTTATGTCATCGAAGACATCATAGAACTTGTTTAGATGAGACCTGGAAGTATGCTTTGCCTCATGGGTGCTTGTCGTCAAAAATGAAACATTGACCTGCAGCGGCGTATTTGAAAGCATCCGAAGGATCTGAAGCTCAGTATCCTCCTTCAGAGGCATGAGGTTCAAAATGCAGATGTCAAGTGGTCTGATATCCTGATGGAGAGCCCTTGTATCATCCATCACGAAAATATTTTCGTCTTCAAGTATTCCCTTTACGGGAAGATCATTTGCTATCTTGATCGGCATTATAAAGCTCCTTAAAAAGCTCCCTTTCTTCCTCTTTGGTGATGCTCCTGTAGGCGCCCTCCCTGATACCGTCTACAAAGAGATTCATTATCCGAAATCTCATGAGGTCTATGACCCTGTACGAAAGAGCCTCGCACATCCTTCTGATCTGGCGGTTCAAACCCTGAGTAAGAGTAATGTCAAAGGATTTCTCGCCTGTCCTTTTGACCCTGCACCTTCTCGTCGTTACGGAAAGCTCCGGAAGATAGACACCTTTTTCCATTGTCCGGATGAAGCCTTCAGTCAATGGCTTATCGACTGTCACATGATATTCCTTCTCATGCTTCTTACTGCCCTTCATGATGTCATTTACTATGCTGCCATCATCTGTCAGAAGAAGGAGGCCTCTCGACTCTTTGTCAAGCCTTCCTACAGTAAATATCCTGGTGGGATAGGATATATAATCAACGATATTGTTCTTTTCCCTTTTTTCCTCGGTACAGACTATACCCGGAGGCTTATTAAAAAGGAGGAGTGTCCTCTCCTCCTTTTTTGATAGCGTTTTTCCGTCAAAGACCACCACGTCCTTAGGAAGGAGCTTCATTCCCTTTTCCGCGGGGCGTCCGTTCACAAGTACTCTCCCGGACTCTATCAGGCGGTCCGCCTCTCTTCGGGAGCAGACACCTGCGGCCGAAAGAAACCTGTTTATCCGAACACTCTCCTCAGTAAGCATCAAAGGCTCAGCCTATGTACTCCGTCTTTGCGAAGCCCTTTGTAGTTCCGAAGCTCACACGGCTCCAACCGTTAGCATAGTCACACTCAATCTTTACCGCTGTTCCCATCTGGGCTACAGCTACCTTCTGCCCGTTCTCTGACATCTCATCACGGACGTTTACGGTCTTTGTAAGCGTAACATCACGAGGTGTGGAATTTGATATGGAGGTCACGAACTCGGTTTTTATGAAGCCATCCCTGCCGTTGTAATCAATGACAGTCCACTCTCCTTCGTCACGTTTCTTACTGATCACTGTACCGCACTCAAGACGCCCGATATTTTGTGAAGAAGCATCCGCAGCCGCGCGGACGTTTATGGTCTTGGAATTTACCAGCGTTCCGGTAGAAGCCGCCTGCTGCGCTGCTGCCTGCTGTGCTGCTGCCTGCTGCGCTGCAGCCTGCTGTGCTGCTGCTTCCTGCGCCGCCTTATCTGCAGCCGCCTGTGCCTCAGCCTCCGCCTTCGCCTTTGCCTCAGCCTCCGCCTTCGCAGCTTCCTCAGCGGCCTTCTGCGCCTCAGCCTCGGCCTTCGCCTTTTGCTCCTCCTCGGCCTTCTTGTCCAAGGTCTTCTGATGATAAGCCGTAGCCCATTCTGAAACCTCTGACTGAAGAGTCTCGTTGAAGAAAGTCGAAAGATCAGGGTTCTTTTCCATCGTGTCATTAAACTCTGCCTGAACCTTCGCCTGAAGCTGCAGCACATCTCCCTGCTGTTCGAATTCCGTGATAATGGATGTGATATACGGATCCGTGGGATTCTCGGAATTGTTCAGGTTGTAGGTGGAGTATAGATTGTTGATATAAAGATTACCATCCTCATCGGTCTCAACATAGAAAAAATCAAGTCCCGGAGCGCTCTTATCCATTCCGGCAAAATTGATGTCATTAACTACACTCACAAAATAAGTGCCCTTGTCTATCCCCTTTTTGGAATAGATCTCCCTGATGCTCCTTGAATCGATTTTCTTGGACATGAGCTCTATGTATGAGATCTCGGAATCGGAAAAGGGATAGGCAACTTTGTTCAATGCCAAAAGGTTCCCCTCGTCATATGCGTCATAATAAGCCTGTATCAAGCCTTTAAGTGAAGTATTTCTTGACTCGTTGGTATAATTCCTCTTCACTGATACAAAAGGATCGGCCTTCACATCCATCGCATTGATCCCAAAGCCAAGCATCAGGACTATGCCAAGTCCGCATAACGCCGCAAGTATATATCTCTTGAGATTTTTCATATCTCGCTCCTCTCATTATCAAAAATATAAAATGTGAGTGAAGGGATTCGAACCCTCGACCTCCGGAGTCGGAGTCCGGCACTCTATCCAGCTGAGCTACACTCACAAAAAAACGCGATTGAAAATGTATTATAGCATTGTGATATCTGTAGCGTCAATTACTATACGTTTTGCTATTTCAGCGGGTGAAAGACCGTCAGTCTCTATGACATGCGATGCGGCTTTTTCATACATTTCTGCCCTCTCAGAGATCATATCACGGATCCCTTCTACGGATAGTCTTCCCTTAAGCAGCGGTCTTGAAACATCATCCTTTAACCTTTCAAAAAGAGTTTCGGGAGACGCTGTGAGCAGAAAGACTGTTCCGGAAGACTTCATAATGGCTATATTCTCATCGTCCTTTACGATGCCTCCGCCGCAGGAGACTATGACTGAAGTTTTTTCCGAAAGAGATCTCAACAGATCCTTCTCTTCCCGTCTAAAGTACTCTTCGCCCTTTTTTTCAAATACCGTGCTTATCGGCATCTCAAACCGTTCGGTAAGAAGCTTGTCCATATCGTAACAGGAAAGACCGGTGAGATCTGAAAGAGCTTCTGCCACGGTGCTCTTTCCTGTTCCCATAAAACCGGTAAGATATATATTCTTCACTGCTGGTTCCTCTCAATGATCGATAGTACGTCTTTCATATCATCAAAAGTAAGCTGCCCCGGAGCGGAAGCCTTTTCTTTGTCCTCTGACGCGAAAGTAATGCATGATCCCGTAATAAAGCCTCCTATCCTTGACAGGATACCAAAAGGCCCCATTGAGATAGTGACCGTATCGATATTAGGATTTTTCCGGGTAAAGTTTTCAGAAAGCTTAAGAAGTTGAAAATAATCTTCCCTGCTTCCCGAAAAAAAGCCTCCCTCA
>OMRF01000265.1 GCA_900313435.1 uncultured Lachnospiraceae bacterium
AAGGGAGTACCGATAAAAGATCATAGTCAGAAGCACAAGGGCGATGTAGAAAACAGTCGTACCGCCCAGATTAAAATACCGGGCGCCCCAGAAGTCCTTTCCGTCGGCAATGTAGGTCACTATGTCGGCAACGGCAGCGATCACGTCAAAGAACAGCATCAGGAAGAAAAGCCTGTCATCCTTCCGGCCTCTCCTTCTCATAATATTTGTCTGTGTAAACAAGCCGCATGCAAGGATGATCGTTGACCCGTCCATGATCAGAGTGGCAATATTTTCACCTGTAAGCTTTAATCCCAATTTACACCTCCTTCAGGAAAATAAGCCGTAATATCACGCGGCCTTCATTGCGTCGAAGATGCCTTTGATCGTTTGAGCATCGGTCTTTCCGATCTGATCCTTCATTCCGAGCACCGCCATGGCTGTCGTCGCCTGAATCCTGGTTTCCAGAACCGGATTGTATTTGCTGGCGCAGAAGGCGATGGACGTCGCCATACGCATACCGGTATCGGTCACCAGCTCTTCCACCTTATCATAGCCTTCTCCCTTGCAGATGATCTGCAGGAAGTCCTCCTTTGCCAATGCGCTGTTCTTTTCGCCAAGCTCCCTGCCAAATGCCTCATTCACGCCGTCTACTATGTTGGACAGGTGCCGTTGTCCCTGCTGCGTGGTCGTATAGTAATCCTTCAGCATCGCCCTGTCCTTCACGACACGGATACAATACAGTATCATATCCACCCCCGCCTTGACAGCAGCAGCGACTGCCTTGACAGCAGGAGCTGCCGCCCCAAGGGAAGTGGCGACTATGATACCTGTCTCCATCACCATATCCATTACATCCTTGCCGATGTAAAGATTCTGTATGTTATTCGAAATGTCATTCGCCATCTTCTGCATATCCAGATGATGCTTTACTGTTTCAGCTGTAAGCTCCTCCTGTTCTTCGGTCTGGAACTCACTTCCCTTTTTCAGTGTTTCCTCATCCTTCTTTTTCACATCCTCTTCCTGTGAACGCTGTTTTGCATCCTTCAGTTCATTCTTATTCTGACTGCGCTTCACAATATCGGTAATGCTCTCAGCGTAAAACCTGACGGCACCGGTGATTTCAGACACCCAGGTCATGGCTTTTTGAATCTTTGTGGTGAATTCCTGGATTGTCTGAGCCGCCTCCAGGATCCCGTCGGCGGCTCCCTCTCCGAAGATGCCGTCCAGTATCCCTGAAATGAAATCCTTTCCCGACTTTTCGACAACCGTCCTCTTTTCCGCGTTTGTCAGTTCTTCCTCCTCTGCCTTCCAGAATTTATGCGACTTTATATCCTTGTCCGAGAACTGGTAATTCTCCGGCACCTTCTTATTCGCGATCAGTTCCTTCAGCCTGCTTTCCTTCAAAGCATCAAGCTTTGCCTTTTTGGCTTTTTCCAGACTCACCTTTAAGGTGTCGGCAATGGGTCCCTTCTCCTCTCCCGCGAATGCTTTGGTGAAACGGTCTACCACGGTTTTTGTGACTGCATCCAGCAATACTTTCGTTGTCCCGTCGTCCATCTCAACCTGAAACCCCGGAATGGATTTTTTCGCTTTATCATAGATGCCCTTTGCTTTCTTGCCGAGATGAACGACCTTCATAATCCCGTCCCGGATATCGCCGTAACGCTTCTGAACCTTAAACTTACCGACCTGCTTCTCCAGGATATCTTCTTTTTCTTTCTTTTTACCGTTCTCCTTCTTCCGGACTTTGGAAAGTCCCACCGCATCTCCGATCAGGGCGCCGACACTTTCAATCCCCTTTTCGAACACCGCCTCATCGGCCATAATATTATCGATGGTGTTCTTAATATACTGGAACTGGCCGGTGGCTTCCTTCTCCTTGCTTTTCCTCTTGTTTTCAGTCTTTTTAATCGTTTTCGCGGGGTTAAAATAGCGGGTTTTCGTCTTAATGCCGCCTAAGGTATCCTCACCGCCCCGCATCACCTCTTCATTGAATTCCGTGATCACAGCCTTTAACTTACCCTCCGGCATAAGCTTGCCGGCAAGTTCAAACATCTTGGAAAGCGATTTAAGATCCATCGTGACAGATCCGATCTGAAACTCCAGAACGGCATCCATGATCTCGAAGCCCGCCTTCTTTGCGCGCTGCACTCCGAAACGAAGAAACTGATTTCCGGTGTTGTGAATGTTCTTCCTTAAGATGCTGTAGTCCATGGAAAGCCTGCCGTATTTCGACAGCTCTCCCGAGGAACGATAGAGCTCGGCATTGCCCTCACGGATCTTCCTTTCATATCTTGCACGGTTTACAAACTGAAGCGCCCGGTTAAAAAGCTTCCAGTCAACAGCCGTTTTCCGCTGCATGAAAAGATTACGTTCCGTGGCAAGCAAGTCCCTTACATGCTCCGCGGACTTGAAATCCGCAGTGTCATCCACCTGAGTGGACAGAAGAGACCTGAGCGCTTCGTAATGCGCCGTCTTATCCAGCGGTATGCCCGTATTGCCGGATCTGGTCTTTTCTATATATTCATCGATCAGCCGGAATCGTCCCGTTTCATTTGCGTAGCTCCTTTCGGCCCCGGCATTATAGATGTTGCGGTAAAGATTCTTCTTGGACATGTCCAGAAGATCGCGGCTGCCTAAAACTTTGAAAAACAGCCGCTTTTCGGCTTCGTCCAGCTTCATGAAGCCGCCGACGGCGAGGATCGCATCCTCGTTATCGCCGCTTTCGGCATCCATTTTTGCCTGTTTTTTCAGGAACTCGATGGTATCCTTCTCATTGATCGTCGTCTTGCTCTTTATGGATCTGTATTCCCTGATCGCTTTGGTATTGCCGCTGGATTCAATGAAATCCTTGGAATTTCGCATGGCATAACGTGCAAGTCTTGCATGCTTTTGTTCATCAAGGAACTGAAATGCGCGCTCCACAAGCTCCCAGTCCACATTGGCAGTACGATGAAAGGATACATTGTCAAAATGCTCCTGCCTCAGCGTGTCATCTCCGATTTTTTTGTCATCCCTCAGCTTAAAGCCGAGTATGCTGGACAATGCGTTGAAGCACATGCTGTTGGTGGTAAACTGTCTGAGGGCGGCAGCTTCGTTTTCTTCCGAGAACATAAGCGCAAGCTCCTCGCGTTTGTCCGCATCCATCACATTGCTCTTGTCAACCAAACTTTGATCAAGCACCGTGCGGTTCTGGAGCACTGCGATCAGACGTCTGATCTCCAGTTCATCCATTCCCGCGATCCGCTTAAGAACCCTTTCTATGTGTGCCTTCTCTTTCTTCATGCTGTTCCTTGCGA
>OMRF01000357.1 GCA_900313435.1 uncultured Lachnospiraceae bacterium
GCAGCCTCTGCATTTGCCCTGACAGTATCGTTGTCGATACGCTTTTTTGCGGCATCAAGACCGGCATTCTGAGTATTTTCATTCTGTCTTGTCTCGGTGCGGATCTCAGAGAGATTGTTCTTTTGTGCCTGTGCCGCGTTTCTGCCTTCCGTGGTCCTCAAAGCCGGCGAAGCTTGCTCCAAGGACGCCGTGGTATCATTCCCTGTCCCACGTAATTTCATCGCATCCATAATCTGCTCCCTTTCCGGCAAATGTCTGCTCTGCGAACGTTTCAAATGCACGCAGAGCGCACAAATGCACTCCATTGCATAATAGTAACAACTACATTATATACAAAAAAATGAAAATGTCCACAATTTTTTCAACATTATCGACAAATTTTATTATTTTTCGTCTTTTTTCAGACAATTTGCCGAAAGAGCACCCTCTGTCAGACTTATTTCTATGGTGTCGCCCTCAGATACCTTTCCCTCAAGGATGGTACGCGCCACAAGGGTTTCAACATTTTTCTGGATATACCTTTTCAGCGGTCTCGCGCCATAAACGGGATCATAACCGTTATCAACAATGAACTGCTTCGCCTCAGGCAATATCGAGACTTTGATCTCCTTGTCGGAAAGCCTTTCATTCAGTTCCTTTACCTGAAGGTCTACTATAAATACGATGTCGTCCTTTGTAAGAGGCTTGAACATTATTATCTCATCAAGGCGGTTCAAAAATTCCGGTCTGAAGGAGCCCCGAAGAAGCGCATTCACCTGCTCCACTGATTCAGGCATAATGCTGCCGTCATCCGCTATCCCGTTTAAGAGGAATTCTGAGCCGAGGTTCGATGTCATGATGATGATAGTGTTCTTGAAATCTATCGTTCGTCCCTGGGAATCCGTCACGCGCCCGTCGTCAAGCACTTGAAGCATAATATTAAACACATCGGGATGAGCTTTTTCAATCTCGTCAAAGAGAACGACGGAATAAGGCTTTCTCCTCACGGCCTCCGTGAGCTGGCCTCCCTCATCATAGCCCACATAGCCGGGAGGCGCTCCGATCAGGCGGGAGACCGAGAATTTCTCCATGTATTCCGACATATCGATCCTGACCATATTGCTCTCGTTATCAAAGAGCGCCTGAGCCAGTGACTTTGCAAGTTCTGTCTTTCCGACACCTGTAGGTCCGAGGAAAAGGAAGGAGCCGATAGGACGACCCGGATCCTTGATCCCGGCGCGGGATCTTATTATCGATTCGGTGACCTTCTTTACGGCGTCATCCTGCCCTACCACTCTCTTATGAAGCTCCTCGTCGAGATGAAGCGTCTTCATCTTCTCAGTCTCGGAAAGCTTCGCCACGGGAATACCCGTCCACTTTGAAACAACACGTTCTATCTCATCCTGCGTTACTCTGTCATGAACCAGCTGCCGCCCTTTCTTTTCATATTTTTCCTCTTCTTCAGAAAGAGCCTTGACAAGCTCCGGAAGCTTCCCGTACTGAAGCTCACCGACCTTCGTGTAATCACTGTTTCTCTCTGCTATCTGTATCTCAGCCTTTGTATTTTCGATACTCTCACGCAACTTTGAAAGATTATCCGCAGAATTCTTTTCATTATCCCATTCGGCTTTTTTCAGGGAGAACTCATCCTGAAGCGCGGTAAGCTCTTCGTCCAGCACCAAAAGCCTTGCGGCTTCGCTCTCCGAGCCCTCGCCGGCTTCCTGTTCTTTTTCAAGCGCGGATTTTTCCGCCTTCATCTGGGTGAGCCTCTTGTTCATATCAAAAAGCTCATCAGGCATGGAATCCTTCTCCGTCTTCACAACAGCACAGGCCTCATCCACAAGGTCGATGGCCTTGTCAGGGAGGAAGCGGTCGGAGATATAACGATCCGAAAGCTTTGCTGCAGCTACCAGGGCATCATCCGTGATCTTCACCTGATGGAAGGATTCATAGCGCTCCTTGATCCCACGTAGAATGTATTCCGTATCCTTTACGGAAGGCTCATTCACAAGGACAGGCTGGAACCTTCTGGCAAGCGCCGCGTCCTTTTCGATATATTTCCTGTATTCGTCAAGGGTCGTCGCGCCTATGCAGTGAAGCTCACCACGGGCCAGCATGGGCTTTAACATATTCCCGGCATCGGTGGAGCCCTCGGCATTTCCCGCGCCTACTATGGTATGGAGCTCGTCAATGAACAATAATAATTCACCGTTCGAGTTCTTCACCTCATTCAAGACCGCCTTAAGGCGCTCCTCAAATTCTCCCCTGTATTTCGCGCCCGCTACAAGCGAACCGATGTCAAGTGAGAATATCCTCTTGTTCTTTAAGGATTCGGGAACATCATTGTCGGCTATTCTCTGGGCAAGGCCCTCCACGATGGCGGTCTTTCCAACACCAGGCTCGCCGATGAGCACAGGATTGTTCTTGGTCTTCCGTGACAATATCATTATCACGTTCTTGATCTCGGTGTCGCGTCCTATGATGGGATCGAGTTCCTGGTTCTTCGCCTTTTCAACAAGCTCCGTCCCGTACTTTGAAAGCGCGTCATAGGTGCCCTCGGGATTGTCCGTATCAACCCTGGTATTCCCTCTCACGGACTGAAGAGCCGAAAGAAAACGATCTCTCGTGATACCGAATTCCTTGAACTTTTCCTTGATCTTCTGATCGGGATATTTGATGAGGGAAAGGAAGATATGCTCCACCGAGACATAGCCATCCCCCATGGCCTTTGCCTCGTCCTCTGCGTGGATCAGGGCATTGTTCAAATCCTTCCCAACAAAGTTCTGGCTGCTCCCTGATACTTTTGGAAGGGACGCCACCATTTTTTCCACATCTTTTTCAAAATAATCAAGATCGATCTCCATCTTCTCAATGAGCCGGGGGATGAGGCCATCCTCCTGCCTGAGAAGGGAAAGAAGAAGATGTGACTCAGTGATCTCCTGATTTCCGTAATCAGTCGCAAATTTCTCGCTGCCGTTTATCGCCTCAAGCGATTTCTGCGTGAATTTTTTGATGTTCATCTTCTGTCATCTCCTTCTACAAAAGCTCCCGCTTTACAAAGCGCCCTGTATGTCCGGGCGACGGGAAGTCCTACTATATTGTCGTAGCTTCCGTTTATCTTTCTTATGAACCTTGAGAAATAACCCTGTATCCCATATGCCCCGGCCTTGTCGAAGGGCTCCTTCGTATCAAGATAATCCTCTGTCTCTTCATCCGTCATTTCAAAAACAAAGACTTCGCTTCTCTCGAAAAAGGTCACGGACTCATCATCCCAAAGGACCGTAACACCGGTATATACATCATGCTCTCTGCCACGAAGGCTATCTATCATCCTTTTCGCGTCGGCTCTGTCTTTTGGCTTCCCGAAGATGATCCCGTCCACGGAAACCACTGTGTCCGCGCCTATCACTATTATATCACGGTCTGGCAAGGCTTTCTTTACGCTTAAGGCCTTCGCTCTGGACAGTTCTGAAACAACCATGTCAGGCAATGCATCGGACAGCCTTTTAAATATCTCTTCTTCATCTGCCGTTGGAGAAACGCGTTCGTGCGCTATCCCGGCGTTTTCAAGCAGCATTGTCCTTCGCGGCGAATCGCTTGCGAGAATTATCTTTTTCACTGGTGCTCTTCCTTCCACTTTTTGATCTCGGAAAGCCTCTTCTTGAAATCCTTTTCCTTTCCCTCCTCCGAAGGCTCATAGTAGGTCCTTCCCAGAAGGGAATCGGGAAGGCACTGCATTGATGTTATGTGCCCCTCATAGTTGTGGGCGTATCTGTAGCCCTCACCATAGCCCAGATCCTTCATCAGTCCTGTGGGAGCGTTCCTGATATTCATGGGAACAGGTTCGTCTATCTCATTCAAGGCGTCAACCTTTGCATCATTATAGGCTGTCTCCATAGAATTTGATTTTGGAGCGAGAGCCATATATATGACAGCCTCTGTAAGATGGACCGAGCATTCCGGCATCCCGATCAGATGGCATGCCTGCATGCATGAGACCGCGAGAGTCACAGCATAAGGATCCGCAAGTCCCACATCCTCAGCGGCAAATCGAGTCACCCGTCTTGCTACATAGATCGGATCCTCCCCTGCCTCAAGCATTCTTGAAAGCCAGTAGACTGCCGCGTCAGGATCGGAATTTCTCATTGATTTGTGAAGGGCGGAGATAAGGTTGTAATGCTCCTCCCCCTTTTTGTCATAGAGGAGGGATCTCTTTTCCGTGCAGCGTGAAAGGGTTTCTGCAGTAACTTCAACAGAGCCGTCAGAACGCATATCGCCATTCAGTACGGTCATTTCAAGAACTGAGAGCGCGCTCCTCGCATCGCCGTTTGAAAAGACGGCTATCCTGTCAAGGAGGTCATCGTCAATATGCACCTTCTGGGTACCAAAGCCCTTTTCGGAAGAAATCGCGTTTTTGAGGACATATACGATATCATCCTTTGTCAGAGCCTTCAGCACAAAGACCCTGCAACGCGAAAGAAGAGCCGCATTGATCTCAAATGAAGGATTCTCGGTAGTCGCGCCTATGAGGATGATGCTCCCTTTTTCAACAAAGGGCAGAAAGGCATCCTGCTGCGCCTTGTTAAAGCGATGGATCTCGTCCACAAAAAGAATGGTGCGGTTTCCGTAACGGAGATTTTCATCAGCCTCCTCCATCACTTTTTTGATCTCCTTGATACCGCTCGTCACCGCAGAAAAGTCAATAAAGGCTGCCTTGGTCTTTTCAGCTATGATCCTGGCAAGGGTCGTCTTTCCTACTCCGGGAGGGCCCCAGAGTATCATCGAGGTGATATTGTCCGATTCTATCAGATTCCTTAAGATCTTCCCCTTTCCGAGGAGATGCTCCTGTCCCACATAGCCGTCTATCGAATCGGGACGCACACGGGCTGCCAGCGGCTGCGCCATCAGAGTGCTTTTTGAATTGCTTTCAAACAAAGATAATTGTTCCATAACTTGATATTCTATCCGAAAACCCTTAAAATTCAAGGGCACTATCCGTTTGGTTTAAAAGGAGTTATTTATGAAAAAATACTCTGAAATGTCAAAAGAAGAGCTCCTTAAGGAAAAAGAAAGTCTTGAGGCAGCCTTCGAGGAATACAAAAAAATGGGTCTTTCCCTTAACATGGCAAGAGGAAAGCCCTCAGTCGCTCAGCTTGAGCTTTCCATGCCAATGATGGACACCCTCCACAGCGAGGCTGACATGGTCTGCGAGGATGGTTCAGACTGCAGGAATTACGGAGTCCCCGTAGGTATCCCTGAAGCCAGGCGTCTCATGGGCTCCCTTATGGAGGACGATCCCGAGAACGTCTTTGTGTTCGGGAATTCATCCCTTAATATCATGTACGACCAGGTCGCCCGCTCCTACACCCACGGGCTCATGGGCAACCCTCCCTTCTCAAAGCAGGAAAAGATAAAATGGCTCTGTCCTGTTCCTGGCTACGACAGGCATTTCAAGATCACGGAATACTTCGGAGCCGAGATGATCAATATCCCGATGGGTCCGGACGGTCCCGATATGGATATGGTAAGGGATTATGTGGAAAATGATCCCACGGTAAAGGGAATCTGGTGTGTTCCGAAATTCTCAAACCCCACAGGTATAGTTTATTCGCCTGAAACAGTATATGCTTTTGCGGCGCTTAAGCCTGCCGCCCCTGATTTCAGGATATACTGGGACAACGCCTACTGCGTCCACTTCCTTTACGATGATGATCACCCCTTCATCCCCGAGATCCTTTCGGAATGTGAGAAGGCAGGACATCCCGACATGGTATTCAAATTCGCGTCCTGTTCAAAGATCACCTTCGGAGGATCCGGAATATCCGCTATGGCTTCTTCAAAGAACAACCTTGAAGATATCAAAAAGACGCTTACCATCCAGACGATAGGACATGACAAGATGAACCAGCTTCGGCATGCGAGGTTCTTAAAGGATCACGACAATGTGATCGAGCATATGAAAAAGCATGCCGCAATACTCCGCCCGAAATTTGAGCTGCTCGAAGCAACACTCGACAACGAGCTCATCTCCCGCGGCATAGGAGGATATTTCAAACCGAAGGGAGGCTATTTCATAGCCTACGAGGGTCCCGACAATACCGCAAAGGCGACCGTTTCACTCGCCTCAGAGTGCGGGGTTGTGCTTACAGGCGCGGGAGCGCCCTTCCCCTACGGAAAGGATCCCGATGACAAATGGATCCGTCTCGCCCCCTCCTTCCCTACGCTTTTTGAGCTTGAAAAGGCCTCAGAGATCTTTGCCGTCTGCGCGAGACTTGCATATGTCAGGACACTTACAGACTGAGAAGAGAGGTTTCAAACGAAATGTCAAAGAAATACAAATATGGCTTCATAGGCGCGGGAAACATGGGAAGCGCCATGATAAGCGGACTTCTTGAAAGCGGACTGGCTGAAAAGAAGGATATAACCTTTATCACCTCCCATGAGGACTCCGCGAAAAAAACAGAGGATCGTTTCGACATATCAAGATCTGCTGATGCCGCAACGCTTTCAAAAGAGAGTTCTGTCATCATACTTGCCGTAAAGCCTGCGCAGTTAAATGATATCCTTTCTTTGATAAGGGAGTCTCTTGACGCTGAGAGCATAGTAGTCTCAGTCGCTGCCGGAAGGAGCATTTCAGATATCGAAAGCTCCCTTTTATCCATAACTGTCGCCGGAAGGCTTAGGGTGGCGCGCGCCATGCCGAACACCCCCGCTGCTGTAGGCGAAGCAATGAGCGCTGTATGCTTCAACGACAGATTCTCTGAAGATGATAAGGAGATCGTTCTTTCAATATTCAGATCCTTCGGTGCCGCCGAGGAGATAGACGAGGGGCTGATGGATACCGTGACCGGGCTTTCAGGCTCTTCTCCCGCCTTCATCTACATGCTGATAGAAGCTATGGCGGATGAAGCAGTACGCCGCGGAATGAAGCGCGACAAGGCCTATACCTTTGCGGCTCAGGCAGTAAAGGGCTCAGCCGAGATGGTACTGAAGACAAAGAAGCACCCCGGGGAGCTGAAGGATCAGGTCACGTCACCTAACGGAACCACCATTGCGGGAGTATGCGCTCTTGAGGAAAGAGGCTTTCGCTCTGCGATAATGGAAGGCATTGATGCCGCCATCAGAAGATCTGAGGAGATGTCACAGAACTAAAATAGTTTTTTAAGGTATCAAAAAAGACCGGAGGGTTTTCCCTCCGGCCTTTTTCATTCCGTTTTCGATCAGCCCTTTGTATTGAAGAATGAGAGAAGGTCTGTAAGCTCGTTTGCTATAGCTGAGAGCCTTTCGGATATATCCTTCATGTCCGATACGGTTGTATTGACCTGCTCCATAGAAGCCGAGGTCTCCTGGCTGGATGCGGCATTCTCCTCTGAGATCGCCGAGAGTGAGGACATCGTATCGTTGACGGAGCTGCACTTCTCCCTGATGGAATCGCAGGCACTCTTTGCGCGCCCGAAGCTGTCGCGTACCTCCGCGATCTGGTCGGAAACGGTCTCCACGGATTCCTGGGCACTTCCTGATATCTCCTGCTGCCTTGTCATGATATTCGAAAGCTCGTCTACGGTCTTCACGGCAGAAGAACTCCTCGCTGAAAGGTGGTTCATTATCTCCGCGATGGATGCAGCCGATTCCTTCGACTGATCTGCAAGGTTTGATATCTCTTCCGCAACGACCGCGAAGCCCTTGCCGGCCTCGCCCGCGCGTGCCGCCTCTATTGAAGCATTCAGTGAAAGGAGGTTGGTCTGTGTCGCTATGGAATCGATGGCGGATACGGCCTCCTGAACCTCTCCTACGAAGGAATCCACAGCCTTCATCGCGTCTGAAACCTCTGCCAGAGACATCTCTGTCTGAGCCATGGCTTCCTTCAGCTCGTCGAAGCTCGTCTTCATGTCGTTGGAGTGAGCTGCCATCTCATTCGCCTTCTGATCGGAGGATGTAACCTCTTCCGTAAGGTCCTCTACAGATGTCACGATATCGCCGATAGCCTGAACGCCGTCCTGAATGGTCTCTGCCTGGGATGTAGCGCCTGTCGCGATCTCTCCTACAGCTTCGGTCACGCTCTCGGAATTCTCTTCCGTATTTATGGCGGATTCCGTCATCGTCTTCGCGGAGTCCGCTATCTCATTCGCCTTGTCCGTGATGCCGGAGATCACCTCAGTCAGCTTGTCGCGGAGACTAGCCGCATTTCTGGCGAGAGCTCCGAGCTCGTCCTTTCTCTGAAGGGACTTCTCATCAAGTGTAAATACGAGATTTCCACTTGATATCTTTGAGTTTGCGTTGTCGGCATCAATAACGACTTTTGCCATCTTGTTTGCAAGGATGACCGCAATGATGAGGAAGGCAACTACCACGACGGCAGCGATAATAAGCATCATGAGCAGCGCATTCAGGATTGCTTTTTCAACGTCAGCCCTGGGAATACCGGCAAAGAACATACCGACAGCGGAACCGGTCTCATCTATTATGGGAAGGTATGATACGAAATACGCCTTGCCTAC
>OMRF01000289.1 GCA_900313435.1 uncultured Lachnospiraceae bacterium
AACGGCGACGGCACATACGAGCTTTACATAAAACGCGGCCCGGATTGAGCCCTGCTGAGTCTTGGTGAGCCCCGGTGAGCCCTGGGGACGGAGACAAGGGACCATTTTTCAAAAAATGGTCCCTTGTCTCCGTCCTCAGGGCTCATTATTTGACATTGCCCCGTGAGGGTTTGTTATTATATCTCTATTCCTTTAGAAAAACGGTTCTCATAAGCGGTTCCACAAAGTTACGGAAAAATGAAAAAGGGGTCAGGGTAGTGTCAAGTGGGGTATGAAAGAATGAGCTGAATAAAAAAGGCTCGAATGAACCTTGAAAACTTGAAATAAAAAGTATACTTCGAACCCCGAAAGAATTATAGTGCTAAATCCGAAAGACGGGAGTGTCCCAGTCAATTCGATCATAGTAAGGTCATTATATCATAGCGGAAGAACTTCGGGGAAAACTGCAACTTGTCTGTTTTCGGCAGTTATAGTAAAATTCAATATGGCGCAGACCAACTGCTAATCTCGTGGGGGGAAGTATGAAGGCAGTGGAGGTAAAGGACCTCATTCCAGGGATGGTCCTTGAAAAAAAAGCGGTCTCTGCGGGGGGGACTGTCGTGATGAATGCCGGTGATACTGTCACAGAGGCGTCTATCACGGCTCTTCGCATGAATTATATTTTCAGTGTCTATATCGTTGACGATTCCATACCTCTTCCCGGAAACGACGGTGGCGAGGTCTTTTCTTCAAGGAGCGAGAGAATAAGGAACAGTCCTGAGTTCAAGGAGTTCAGAAAGCGTTACGATGCTACGGTCGTTGAAGTAAAGAACCGTATGAACGATATCGTCTCAAGGAACGCAAAGACTCTCGACACCGAGGGGCTTTTGAAGGAGCCGCTTGATCTGCTCCGGGACAAATCTACGCTCGATATCTTTGACATGCTCCACAATCTCAGATCTTATGACGACACGACCTATGTCCACAGCATCAATGTAGCTCTTATTTCAGGAATAATAGCCCGGTGGGCGGGGTTCTCCGAAAGTGACGTCCAGCTTGCGATCCTCTGTGGCCTCATTCACGATATCGGGAAGCTTGAGATACCGGATTCCATCATCAAGAAGCCGGGGAAGCTTACGGCGGCAGAATACAAGGCTGTAAAAAATCACACCATCGATGGATACAAGATCCTCGATAATTACGACATCAAGGGTGAAATGAAAAACGCTGCCCTGATGCACCATGAGAGGTCGGACGGAACCGGCTATCCTTTCGCGCTTCATGACATTCAGATCGCGAGGATGGCAAAGATAGTATCGATAGCCGATGTGTATGACGCGATGACGAGTGCCCGTTCCTACAGAGGACCGCTCTGTCCTTTCTCGGTCATTGATATAATGATCGCGGAAGGATTGCAGAAATATGACACAAGGCTGATACTCACCTTCCTTGAAAATATGGGAAGCACCTATCTGAACAACCGCGTTCGCCTGACCGATGAGGAGGAAGGCGAGATAGTCTTTGTGGAGAAGAACCATCCCAGCCGTCCCATCGTGAAGACGGATGACGGAAAGATGATAAGCCTGAAGGACACGGATCTTCGGGTTGAAGAGATACTATAACTTTTTTAGAAGGGGAGAAAAATGGTAACAAGTGATGAAAACCTGGTCCACCTGAAACACAAGGTAATGGAGGAGACCTGCCGGCTCGCGTGGAATAATGCCATAAATGAAAAGACCATCCACGATCTGATATATCAGATCATACCCGGTACATCACCCCAGTTCCGCTGCTGCGTGTACAAGGAAAGAGCGATAATAGCGGAAAGGATCCAGCTTTCGCTTGCGAATAATCTGAAGCAGGGAAGCCACAACGTTGTCCAGGTCATAGAGCCCGCCTGCGACCAGTGCTCCATCGCCGCTTATTCCGTTACCGACAACTGCCGTTTCTGCATCGGAAAACCCTGCTTAAGTTCATGCGCCTTTGATGCCATAACTCCCGGCGAGTTCCGTATGCACATCGATCCCTCCAAGTGCAAGGAATGCGGAAAGTGTGCTGATGCCTGCCCCTTCGGCGCTATCGTTCATCTTCAGCGTCCCTGCAAAAGAGCCTGTCCCGTAGGTGCCATTACCTATGATGAGAGAGGCGTATGCGTGATCGATGATACCAAGTGCATACACTGCGGACATTGCATCCACAGCTGCCCCTTCGGCGCCATCGGTTCAAAGACTTATCTCGTGCAGATCATCAGGGACATTCTTGCGGGCAAAGAGGTAATAGCGATGGTGGCTCCCTCGATAGAGGGCCAGTTTGGAGAAGACATAAGCCTTGATTCCATCCGAGACGCGATGAAGAAGATCGGCTTTTCCGACATGGTGGAGGTCGGTCTCGGCGGCGACATGACGGCTGCCTATGAGGCAGAGGAGTGGAGCGAGGCACGCAAGGAGGGAAAGAAGATGACCACCTCCTGCTGTCCTGCTTTCAAATATATGATGAAGAAGCATTTCCCCGATCAGTACAGGGATAATATGTCGACAACGGTATCACCTATGTGCGCGGTGTCACGCTATCTGAAGGCTACGCATCCCGACTGCGTCACGGTATTTATAGGTCCCTGCATCGCGAAGAAGGCGGAGACATATGAGACTTCGCTTCCGGATAACGCCGATTACGCCGTCACCTTCGGAGAACTCCGCGCCCTCATGAGATCAAAGGATATCAAGTTCGAGCCGAAGGAGTCAGGCTATCAGGAGTCCTCGGTCTTTGGAAAGAAATTTGCAACCTCGGGAGGCGTCGCAAACGCTGTAATAGAGGTAATGAACGAGCGGGGCGAGGATACGTCGGATATCAAGCTGAACCGCGCTGCCGGCGGAGATGCCTGCAAGAAAGCACTTATGATGCTGAAGGCCGGAAAGCTTCAGGAGGATTTCATAGAAGGAATGATCTGCGACTCCGGCTGCGTCGGCGGTCCTTCAAAGCACAGGACGGAGCGTGAGATAATGAAAGCCCGCGCGGCCCTTCTTTCAAAGGCTGACGGAAGGAAGATACTGGAGAATCTGAAGGGGTATCCGATGGAGGAATTCTCAATGCACAAGGGGGCTCCGCAAAACTGACCCGCTTTTAAGAACAGGTGGAGTTCGTTAAGGGATAACATATCCGATGCTACTAAACTCGTGCTTCGCCTTTCATTGGGAGTCGTTTGGTTGCAAAAAAACGGATAGCGGATCTGGCTGCTCTATTCGGGGGTTATGCCTGTTTCAGTTCTTCAATCTGCTTCTGAAGATCCGCTATGATGCCCTCCATCTTTTTTATGCGCTCCTTTTGCTCAGATAATTGCAAATCCTTTTGCTCGAGCGAAGCGGCTTTCTGCTCAAGCATAACAGTCTTCTGTTCGAGCAGCGTCTCTTTCTCATCAAGCCTGCGTTTCCATATACTGTCATTGTGCCGAAGTTCGTGCTGAAGTTCTTCCTCAAA
>OMRF01000263.1 GCA_900313435.1 uncultured Lachnospiraceae bacterium
ATTATTCTCATCATTTTTCTTTTTACCGGGTTTACCAAAGCCAAAGAACTCAAAGATTTTGGAAGTCTTCGACTTTTTCGACTCCACCTTCGGAAGTTCTTTCTTTATGGGTATGATATTCTCATCTTCATCTATTTCGGATTTATCACCGTCAAGGAGATCGTTCATCATTATGGGCTTGGGCTCATTTATTTTGGACTTCTTCTTTGACCCCTTCTTTTTCTCCTTCTTTTCGGGTATGATCTCCATTTCATCAAGATCGTAGACTTGATCTTCCAGCTCATCCAGATCATTTTTTCCCCTTAGCTTTTTAGATCTTTCTTCAAGCTCGAGGAGCTCAAAATCTAAATTGCCTCTCTTCGGCACCTCTTCAAGGGGGCCCTTGTTGATAATAGCCCCTTCATCCGGAAGGCCTTCAAGGATGAAGTCGTCTTCTTGCTCAACCTCTCCGAGACGCTCAACTCCCGCGATCATCCTAAGAACATCTATAGGAAGATCGTGCCCTCTTGTCACGTCACCAAAGCCCTTCATCATCTTCAATGAAAGGCCAGCGACGCCTGCCGGGCGCTCGTTCTGCTGTTCCTGCTGCCCTTCTTCAGGGTTCTGCTGTTGTTCGTCCTGTTTTGCTCCTTTTTTTCCTTTCTTTCCCTTTTTCTCCGGTTTCTCACCCGGCTTGTACTCTTGCCCGATGACTGTCCCCAGATTTTCAAAGATGAGCCCGCTTGTATCAAAGGGCTTTGCCTGGTTAGCATCAGGAAGGGCTTCCTCCTCGGAGACACCTGCCTCCTCCGCTATCTCCTTGACAAAACTGTTGGCATTCCTGTCAAGGAGCCTGTAGGATAATTCGGCATAGCTTTTAACCTTCTCAAGCGCTTTGTCAAGCTTTGTATAGGTAGTCCTGTAGGCCTTTGACATATCAGTGGCAAGCCCCTCTGCGGACTGCAGGGAGCCTGTGTAATTTCCCTTCGGATCCAATCCCTTCTCCACGATCTGTTTGATGGAATTCTTCATGGCAAAACCAAGGGAAAGGTGATATCTCATATACTTTTTCTGCTCTTCGTCATAACAGCTGTAGCGGAACACTATGAAGCTGTGCCCGAAGACGGGGACATATTTCGTGACCTTCTTTTTTGAGATCAGATCATTCTGCTTTGCCTCATACATGGAAACATAGTCGGAAAGCTCTGTATTCAATATCGAGGCATGAAGCTCTATCACCGGACGTTCCACATCCTGGGGAAACTCCGGTTCTTCCTTGTCCGCGGCCTTTCTGTCCGGGCCGTCAAGGACTGCAAAGGTATAGGGTTGCTTACGCTTATTCTTCCTAAATTCAAGCAGTTGCTCTATTAACTCATCATCCTCAGGAGCATAGTCCATGAGCTTGTCAGGAACTTCTTCCTTTTTCTCTTCTTCTTTTTTCTCTTCCTTTTTCTCCTCGAGCTTCTCTTCCTTTTTCTCTTCAGGCTTCTGCTCTTCCAGCTTCTTCTCTTCAAGCTTCTGCTCATTAAGAGCCTTCTGCTGTTCTTCGTTTACCTTGGGCTGTTCTTCGTTAACCTTCGGCTGCTCTTCATTTACCTTCGCCTTCTCCTTCTCTTCATTAACCTTCGGCTCTTTCTCAGCCTCGTCCAAGGCTTTCTTTTCATTGTCCCGGCCAAGGTCTCTTTCCTTTATATCAACCTTCGCGCCCTTGCTCACAAAGGTGCTCTTCAAGCGGCCGAGCCAACCGAAGGTCTCGTACTGATTCCTCTCCCCGCCATCGATATCAATGACGAGAGCCTGATCCACAAGATCCTGCTTCGGCTTCGGTTTTTTTTCTTCCTTCTTCTTTTCCTCCTGGTTTTCCTTCTGATCGCCGGGAACGAGTCCGCCGCCAATCTTCACAAACTGGCCGGCCTCTTTTTCGGAAAGAAACTCAAAAGCCTCTTCCTCTTCTTCCTGATCATTTTCTTTCGCAGGATCTGAGACATCCACGGTCATGGAATAATATTCCTTCTCCGGGATGCCGTTTATGTAGACGGTCTCCTCTACATCGATCTCCATATTCTGCATGAACTCAGGCATTTTGTCATATTCAAGTACATCTGACATATATGTCCTCCTTCACTATGCGAGACCAACCTGATCCGCGTAGGGCTCAAAATCGGACTTTGTGAATACCTTTCCGACCTTGATAAACTCATACTTTATCGCCCTGAGATAATGCCTCATGCAGACCTTTCCGGCTGCCGTCTCATCCGCTGCAGCAAGGAAGGCGGCATTCAGGATACAGTTCTTGATATTACCACCGGCAAACTCGTATTTCTCTGCGAGGAAGCGGAAATCGACATCCTCATCCAGAGGCGTTGTCTTCGGAACAGTAGTTTTCCAGAGCATCTCACGCGTATCGGGATTCGGGAACTGGAATTCCACTATGTATTTCATCCTTCGGAAGAAGGCGGGATCGATGTTGTGCTTGTAGTTTGTTGCAAGAACGCAGACGCCGTCATAAGCTTCCATCTCCTGAAGGAGGAGTGCGGTCTTGTTGTTTGCGGAAGCCTGATTTGATCCGCCGTCGTCAGATCGCTTTGCGAAGATGGTATCGCACTCGTCGAAGAAGAGAACGACATTACATTTCTTCGCTTCCCTGAATATCATTGACAGCGATTTTTCGGTCTCACCGACATATTTGTCGACGACCTTTGAGATATCCACTCGATAAAGTTCAAGGTTCAATTCATGCGCCAGAACCTGCGCCATCATTGATTTACCGGTACCGGGAGCACCGAACAAAAGAACCGTAAGTCCTCTTCCATAAGGGTACTTTCTTGTATAATTCCAGTCATCGTAGACCTGCTTCTTGAAGTTCATCTGCTCAATCGCGTGGGTAATGGTCTCTCTCTGATCCTCGTTCATGACGATGTCATCGAAGCCGAACTTCGCCTCGACTCTTGAGGCCTTCTGCGAAAGCTCGGAGGACATCTGGTTGTTGCAGCCCTTGAAAAGATTGGCTCTCGTGATAACCGCATTCTTTTCCATGGTCGCGAAGGATCTCCCGGCGCGGAGCGCTCCGTGGATCTTTCCGGGGGTAAAGAGGAACTTGTTCGACATCTCCCTGACGTCGCAGTCCGTGTCGAGTTTGAAGTCCTTTCCGAAGTACTCCCAGCAGGCTATCCTCTCCTCGTTGGTCGGGGTCGGAAGCGAAAGTGCTGTGAACTCGGACTTTGTGACCTCACGAAGATCTATCGCCTCCTTGCTCATGGCAAAGACCGTAACATCCTTCTCCGTAAGCTTCGCGAAGGCAAGATCCATATAGCCCTCAAACTTTTCCTTTTCCTCCTGTGAATAGGAGAGCTCGGTAAGACAGCACACGGAATCGGTAAGGATGCACTCTCTCGTCACTGCCCAAAGCGCCTTCTCAACGAAACGGAAATCGTATGAAAAGAGCTTTTTGCAGTTCATCGCTATGGCATGAAGGTTCTTTTCCTTGCAGAAATGCTTTACAAAAAATCTTCTTCCGCTTCCCTCATCGCCCTGATAAAAGAATATCCGAACGCCGTCATCATAGCTTATCTTCATGGCGTCAAGGACATTCCCGTTCGCGAGGACGGGATCTAATTCCTCTCCATCCTTTGTAAGCATCGAAAAGAACCTCTCGAAGTTTTCATCAAGCTTCATGGGGTTCTTTCCAAAAAGAAAATCTATGATCCTCTTGTCCGGAGAAACAGGGGTAGAAAAAGGCATATTGTCCCTTACCTCAAGAGACAATACCGGAAGGAGCTGTTCGATGCATGTAGACATTTCACCATAGGATCTGGTGACAGAGAAATCGTTTTGATAATAGAGCCTCGCAGCCGACTCAACAGTAGGACTCGACAGCGCGCCGTTTTCGTTGATGACCTGGAATACTCCGGCATAATCCGTCTGGGTAGATGAAAGAAGTCCCGTTGAAAAACAAAAAAGAGTGAAGTCATCCCATTTCAGCTTTTCCGAAAGTTCAAAAAGCGGAAGGGAAACTCCCTCTTTAAGGGCAAGAGCGGCCCTTTCTTTTATGAATTCTATCCGCTGCTCGGTAGTAAGGGCAGCCGCAGTCTTTTCGATGCTTTCTTCTTTTTCCTCTTCTTCGTTATTGCCGGTCATGGAAGCAAAGAGACTTAAGAGTTCCTCGTCTATTTCGAAGTCGTCATCCTCTGTTTCCTCTTCTTCCTGGGCTTTCTTTTCCTCCTTTGAGTCTTCCTCTTCGGATGATTGGAAGCTCATAAGCTTTTCTTTAGCCACATCGGAGGCCACCTCTATGTCGGGATAGAGAACATTCTTATAACCGCCCTGTCCGGAGGCAAAGACGGTCTTCATCTTTGTGATATGAGAATCGATGGTGATATTCACGCAGTCAAAGATATACTGCATGAATTCATTGTAATCTTTAAAAGGCTTCTTTCTGAGCTTTTCGTCATACTTGTCCATCATCGTCTCCTTCGATATGGAATACCGCCTGCCTGTCAAAGACGCTTCTTGTCCTGTTTATGGCCTTCTCGTCAAATACGCTAAAAAAGGCGCTCTTCTTTTCTGTAATGGAAACAGGTCTTTCCCACTTCTTGTATGTTAAGGTCTCCTCTTCATAGTCGACGGCATTCATGTCAGGGCCATGCTCTTTTTCGTCCTTCTTGCGATTCTCATCACGGTTCTTTCTGTAAAGACCGTTGTCAAGGACATCATCGCCTCTCATGGAATCTGTGAACCTCCCAGCGCAACTTCCCTGTATTTCAATCCCTTCGCTGACTCAAGGTCATGAGTCGCAACCACTACAGCGGTTCCCTGCATGCTGATAAGTGAAAAAAGCTTCATTATGTCTTTTGAATGATCCGGATCGATATTTCCGGTAGGCTCATCACAAAGGAGCACCTTGGGACTGTTCAGAAGTGCTCTTGCTATACATACCTTCTGTTTCTCCCCACCGGAAAGAGTGTCGGGCATCCTCTTATGAAAAAGCTCCATCCCTGTGAGACGGAGCATTGAAGACGCCTTTTTCTCAAAATCCTTTTTTGAGAGGCCGTTTATATGCCGGACCAGCTCAAGATTCTGCCAGACAGTCCGGTCCGAAAGCAGCCTGAAATCCTGAAAGACAATGCCGACCTTTTTCCTGTAATCGGGAAGGTCCAATGCGGAAAATTCAGCTATATCCTTTCCCTCAAAAAGAATCTTCCCGGAATCGGGCGAAAGTTCCCTTGATATGAGCTTGATC
>OMRF01000261.1 GCA_900313435.1 uncultured Lachnospiraceae bacterium
ATATCAGATTTTCCTACTTTATTCAACGCCGGAGATACCTTCATCAGCACTTTTTTGCTTCTCCTTATAGTCATCAAACATAGACTGTACTGCATCGTATGTCTGCTGGCAGATATCCGGTAGTTTATCTCCCCAAGATTTTGTTGCTTTCTTAAATCCCTTCTCAAAAGCAGATCTCATCTTCTCCATCTTATCCGGATCCCCACCGCTTAATGCCATAGCAAAATCGAAAATACGCTGTGAGGTCTGTTTGACACCGTAATACCCGTCCTCTGAGATATCTGCCTGAGCCTGCGCCCTTGTCTTCGCATCCACATTGAGACCGGCATACAGACTTTTGAGATTCTTCCCATTTGCAATATCAAAAGCCTTCCCCTGCTGTGTGATCAGCTTATCAACAATATCCTGCAGTTGCTTTTTATGAGAATCCGCATCTGCTTTAAGTTTATTTATCATTGCCTGATCCGGCTTATAAATCTTCTTCTGATCAGCAGTATCCACCTTGTTATCACTCTTCTCATATACTGCGGCCACATCATTTTTCTCGTTCACCGCCGCCTTATTCTCTTCTGTCTTGCCATCTTTAGCGCATGTCGCAGAATTATAATAGCCTGTATATGTCTCTGAATTTCCGTTTATCGCATTCACTGCCATAATATCCACCTTCCCTTCCTTAGAAGTATTTTAACCGATTTTCGGCTTCTTTAATCTCTTTATCAAGTTTCTTTATCTGATTTTCATAATCGCGAGTAGCATCATAGCCTACCGCCTTGCTCATTTCTTTTTGTAGTTTTTCGCGCTTTTCCTTAAGACTTTTTATATTATTTTCTGTTTCCGTTCTGGTTTTGCTTCCCGAAGTCTCCTTATCATTGTCGCCCCCGATCACCGAATCTATCTGTGATCTTGCTATCGTATTCATACTATTATTCCAATTCCCCCCGGAATCATAAATACTCTCTGTTCTTGCCACCGAATTACTTATAGCCGTTGCCTTTGCAGAGACTTTGGCCGCGTATGAATCCACTCCTGTAAAAAGACTCTTTAATGTGGTCACATTCGCCTTCTTTAATTCATCTTCATCAACGGAAATCTTGCCATCAGAGCCAATCGTGATCCCAACTTCATTTAGCAAGCGCCCGTTTTTACGTGTCATGTTATCCATCCACCCACCGGAACGCAAAACTGCTTTGGTTTCTGAGCCTGCAGCTGCATCTATTGTATTATTATATGCATCCGCAAATTCCTTAACTGCTTTTACAAGAGCCCCCGGATCACTCAAAACTTCCTTGGTCTTTCCGGTTCCTTCATCCACACTCTCGGTCGTAGCCCAGAGTTTTTCTGAAGACAAGGCATCAGACTTTTTCTGAAGATTGTCTGCTGCAGAACGGATCTTTGTCAACGTTGCTCCCTTATCTCCTACTGCTGATCTTGCTTCTGCCTTTTGACTACTATAATAATTCTTCAAAAGTCTTCGATAACTGCCATTCTTGATCGACATATATGATGTCAGATCAACACCGTCTGCAGAAGATGTGGACGAACTGCCAAAGAATACCGAATAGTCTATCCCGGAATTGATGCCGTTGATACTTGCCATAACGTTTCCTCCTTGAAATCATGCATAGCCTATAGTTCCCGGGATGTCCTTATCCCGTATAATATATACTACGGACGATTTTATAGAAAAACAACAGTCCCGTAACGAACAGACCTTCAAATGTATTCGAAAGTTCATATATTCTTTTCGTGAAGCAGGACGCGAAGCTCTATCTCCCCTTCACGTTGAATAAATTCCGTCTCCCCATTGTAACGATGAGATACACGTCGTATCAGTTTAAGTCCCAGTCCGTGACCTTCCCCTTCCTTTGTACTGCCGGGAAATCCATCCACATCTAACCGGAGTCTCTCACCATCATAACTATTTATAACAAGGATCGTAAGAAAATGCTCATGACATTTAGCACTTATCCTTATCCACGGTTCCTTCCCACTTGCACCTCTCAGCGCATTATCAAGTGCATTGTTCAGCAATACACTTAAATCAAAAACATCTATATCCGGCTGCTGTGGATAAAGAAAATCGCATTGAAACTCTATTCCGTCTTTTATAGCCATATCCCGTTTTGCATTCAGCACTGCATCTATCACAGGATTTCCGCAACGTATACCATCCAGACTTTCGGAGTATTCCTCTTTCAGTCGATTCAGATAATGTCTGGCCTCGTCATTACTCTCAGTTTCGGTAAGTCGCTCCATAGTCATAAGATGATTTGAGATATCATGTCTGAGTGTCCTGATTTGCTCATGCAATACTTCCGTCTGCTCTATACTTCTCTGTACCTGAGCAATCTCTTTTTCCAACGCCTGCATCTGTGCATTTTCTTCCTGTTGCCTGCGAACACGCTCATATAAAACCACGACCATAAGTAATGCAAAATAACTGAATAGATATAGCATAAACCGCATAATATCCGGCGGTATATTTTCTTTGATATATCCGTTCTCTACTCCCTGATTATAAATATCCATATATTCCCGGAATACCGTTCCTTCCAACAGCGGCGTTATCGTTGGGATCAACAGTAAAAACAGTTCCTGAATGCTCAGCTCATCATTGCGATGATAAGCTTTCTGGATAAGTCGGATCATCAGATATAGTAACAGCGTCCTAGCTATCACAGACACTATACGTGAAACTGCATAATAGACCACAATCTGATCCGGATCCATTCCGGTACTGATATCACCTACATTTATATCAAACCATATAGAAAACAGCCCCCATTCCACAAGAAATGCACTGCATATAAAACGAAGTGTCAGAAACATCACGCACAGAAATATCTTCTGACGCGGCTTTTCTTTTTCCATCAGGTACATCAAGAGAAATGCTGCAGACAATACAATCGAATAGTTAAATGTTCCCCCATTTTCACTAAGCTGCCAAATGAGCGTTCCCCCTACCGCGGTCAGTATTCCGACAGCATACACCGTCTGCCTTTTTCTCATATACGGCCTGATCATAACGGCAAAGCATAACCCGAAAAGCAAAAATACCAACAGTAGTTCTGCTGTATTCATGTGCTCAAAAAACTTTTGATACCAATCCATTTCATGCTTCATGGATTTTCACCTCAGAGGCTTTTTCTGCGCTGTATTGCAGGAAACGCTTTACAAAAAGCGGATAATTCGCTTTAGAAATGCTGACAGTACCATTTTTTAATGCAATCCCTTCTGCACCATATCTCACAACATATTTCAAATTTATAAGAAAGGCCCTGTGAACGCGAAAGAAATCTCCTCCCAGCATCTTTTCAAGATCGGATATCTTTCCGTAATACTCCACCTGATCATTTAATCTGTGTAACACAACCTTTCTGCCGCAAGCCTCAGCATATACAATATCCGCCAGATACACCTTTTCTGAAACCCCTTTATATCTGATCATCATATTGGGTTTATCTTCAGCGTTCTCCCCACGTCCACTTTGAACCTTCTGTACCGCTCGTTCCAGTGTATTCTTAAGATCCGTCTTCGATATAGGCTTTCGCAAATATTGTAATGCTTCAACGTCAAATGCCTGCCAGACATATTTTTCCTCTCCAGAGATAAAAATAATCACAGCGTCCATTCCGTTCCTACGCAGTCTTTCCGCAAGCTTAAGCCCGTTTATCCCCGGCATTTCAATATCCAAAAAAAGAATATCCGGAATCATCTCCGCGTGAAGCAGATCCTCTCCGTTCTTAAAACATATCACCTCAGCCTCGGAAGCATACTCGCCAATCTCCCTGCAGAGTATCTCACGTATCCTTCTATCATCATCACAGACAGCGATTCTCATACCACAGCCTCCTCATCCTCTATCTAATGTATTTCGGCATATTTACACAGGATTTCAAGCAAAATGTAATGAACCGCCCTTTAAATGTAGCGAAATGAATATCACGAGTTTTCATGTATTGAATAGGCCCTGAAATGTAGTGAATAATCCTTGTTTACAACTATCAGCATCCTATAATTGAAGTAAGGGACGGATCCCAGCGTATTGTTGTTTTCAGCAGAAAGGAGGCTGCCATGAGTTCGGTAACAGGTATAAATAATTCGGTAACCCCTGCCTATACAGTATATGATCCCACATCCAACAAGCAGCTTATTGCAAGCATCCGAAAAAGCAATCCATCAACCAAAAAGAAGAAAAAGCTGAACTACAGTTTCAAGCAGATATCAGCACGCGTTATGCAGGCTAAAACTGCTTCCGATGCATATCTTGCCTATGTAAGCACGCTTTATAAGGTAGTTGAACTTAGAAAAAAATGTACCCACGATGATTATGATGCATCAGAAGCAATGATAGCATTAAGCCACGCGGAAGCCATTCTTCTGGTAGCCCGAAAAAAGAAGGAGCATCTGAAAGAAGAAGAACGTGCGAAAGACCGGTGTGATGAAGCAGAATACTCTACTACAGGTGCCACCTCCGATTCCGGTAATGAAACAACGCTTTCAGAAGAAGATATTTCAGCCCTTGCAGAGGAAATGGCAGAGTTTTCCAAAGAAGAATTCGAAGAAATGCTCAAGGCAATGGAAGAAGAAATGTCCTTCGAAGCCGAAATGAACGACCTCTGTGAGATGATCAGTCCTGATATGTCCGAAGAAGATATCGAAGAATTAAAGAAAAAGCATCGCACCCGTGAGATGATGGAGATTACGAAAGCCGATATGAAATATCTTAAAGCCATGTTTGAAAAATACGAGCGAGAAAAGGGAACTCCCGGCATGTCAAAGATCGGATCATCTAATGATCTGACAGATATGGCATATTCCGCTCTCGCCTCAGAACAAATGGCGGCGGAGTGCTTCTCCGGCCTTTCCGTTGATGTAAATGTATAATAAAACCCCGAATTCGCAAGCACACCCTCGCACGGCGTTCTGAATAGTTACAGGATATATTACCTGCTTCGCTCACATTTCGCAACATTTGAACGGTCTTTCACTACATCCCGCTTATAATCTGCCAGAATCATCCGAAAAAATTTTCAGTACGAATACATAACTGTTCAGAACCCTGCAGATTCTTCCAGTTACCTGCTACTTCGCAATTCGGAAAGGACGGTATACTTTATGAGCACTATGATACAAAGCGAATACAGCATCCGGATCAACGCCTCTTACACACAGCAATCTAACGCAGCTGATATCCCCCGTCCCATATGGGATCCGAAGAAAGTATATAACTATCTTGAAGATATGGGGGAAGGCTTTAAAGAATATAAGCGTAAAGCCACGAACTACTATCGCTCCGACTTTGCTAAGAACGGTACCGATGGTCCCATTAGCGTGGACGAGCTAAAAAATGAGATCAAGAAATATATGCCCGAATATACTTTTACAAACCGCGAACCCAAGGATCCGATAAAAGGTAAGTATTATCTTTATATCGACGATAGCCAGCTAAACAAAATGGCTTCCGATCCTGCATATCGTGCAAGAGTATTCGGACTCATGGATAGCGAATTGCAGGGCAAGAATGGTTATACGCTGAAATACACAAGTGGTAAAAATGTGACTAACAGCATAGCCGGCAGCATCTTCTCCTTAGCAGAGGCCAATCGTTACATCGATGGTGTAGGACAAATGCCGGGTTCTGATGGTATCCCCTATCATGGCAGTGCCTGCGCAAGTATATCGTGTTCTACGGAAGGTGTCGCACGGGTTCGCAGCCAGTCTTATATCGCCAAAATTATGCATCCTGGGAAATGTCTCGCTGCTAAGCATACCGGAAAATCCTTATCTGCTGTCTCATCCGCTGAAAAGCGTACCGCCAAAAGCCAAGAAGAGCATAAACTAAAGGTTCGTATGTATAAACAATGGCTTGAAACGAAAACAAAAGCCGAAGAACTCCAAGACAAATTCCTAACCGACCTAAACGCATCAGATGACGACCTGAGCATATTTGATACTATTTCA
>OMRF01000260.1 GCA_900313435.1 uncultured Lachnospiraceae bacterium
GGACTTTTAGTGGCGCACAACGCCGTATTTGATATGAATGTCCTGAAAAGATGTCTGCGTGATTATGAGATCGAATGGAGACCCTATACCCGCTATATTTGCACGGTTCAAATGGGCAGACATCTTCTGCCGGGGATGAGCCATAAGCTGAATGATTTATGTGACTATTATGGGATAGAACTCAATCATCATCATGCAGCAAGTGACAGCCATGCTTGTGCGGAGATATTACTCAGGTATCTTGAAAACGGAGCGGATATCAGACAGTTTATCCGAACGTGCTCCTTCAGGAAACAATAGAATTTAGGTGTTATTTTTGCAAGACAGATTCGGCGATATTATTACTTTTTGGAGAGACAGACTATGACTTATGATTTTGAAACGATAATGGATCGCAGAGGGAAGGACGCACTTGCTGTTGACGCGATAGGCGCGGGTGTGGAATGGGCTGTTGTTCCCACTCAACCAAAAAACGGCTTTTCAGTGATACCTATGTGGGTGGCAGATATGAATTTTGCGACAGTCCCGACTATCACGCAGGCGATCATCAAAAGAGCAGAGCATCCTGCTTTCGGTTACTATTTGCCGAAAGACGAATACTACGACTCGATAATCCGTTGGCACAGGGAGCGCAACGGAGTGACAGATTTAGCGAGAGAGAATATCGGTTACGAAAACGGTGTTATCGGCTGCGTCAGTACGGCGATACAGGCATTTACCGCGCCCGGCGAAAAGATACTTCTTCACAGCCCTACCTATATCGGTTTTACTCTCGTCCTGAAAAGCACCGGCAGAGTTGCCGAACTCAGTCCTCTTAAAAAGGACGAAACCGGCGTATGGCGGATGGATTACGAGGATATGGACAAGCGGATAAAGAAGAACAATATCCACATGGTTATCCTTTGCAGTCCCCACAATCCCTGCGGCAGAGTGTGGGAACGCGAAGAGCTTGAAAGGGCAATGGAGATATTCAGAGACAATCAATGCATCGTTATTTCTGATGAGATCTGGTCGGACATTCTGCTCAACGGAAACACACATATACCGATGCAAAGCATTTCCGAGGACGCGAAGAAGCGAACGATTGCGGTTTACGCGCCGAGCAAGACCTTTAATCTTGCGGGACTTATCGGCAGCTATCATATCATCTATGACAAGTACCTGCGCGACAGAATGAACAGGCAGTCGGATATGACGCATTATAATTCAATGAATGTTATGTCTATGCACGCGCTTATCGGAGCGTATAAGGACGAAGGACACAGATGGGTAGACGAGCTTTGCGAGGTGCTGTCAAAGAATATCAATTACGCTTATGATTTTATTCGAAACGAATTTGACGGAATAGATGTAAGCAAGCCCGAAGGCACGTATATGCTGTTCCTGCATTGTGAGGAATACTGCAAAAAACAAGGTTTGACTATTGACGAACTGATCCAAAAGGGCTGGGATGTTGGCGTGGCGTGGCAGCAGGGCGCGCCTTTCCACGATGAATGGGGAATAAGAATGAACCTCGCATTGCCATTTTCACTTGTGGAAGAAGCGTTTGACAGATTGAAAAGATTTGTTTTTGTATGAGAAACTATAGGAAACGATAAACCGCGATGTACATATCAGAATCATATCCGGACAGAAAAAACCGAGTCTGATCCGGAAACGAAACGGAATGAACAGGTGAAGGATCATGATATTAATGCCGGCGCTGCCTGAAAGTATTTTTGATATTTGTTATCTGATTTTTGCTGTAATAAGCGGGATCTTGTTGCTGAAAAGATCAGAAGGCAGGAAGGAGATCCGGTTTTACGGATTGATGACGATGCTGCTTGGCTGCGGCGATGCCTTCGGTAAAGGGCTACCGCAGGGCGAAATGGGGTTATTTCCTCAGGGCGGAAAGCTTCTATAACGTTGCGACAAAGGCACTGGATTATAGCGTCTGTACAAAACAGTCAAGAAGTATTCATTTTGCAAGTGAAGAAAAAAGAAAGCGTTATGAATATCTGAAAACAAAGACAGAACAAGTGGTTCAGGACCGGACA
>OMRF01000314.1 GCA_900313435.1 uncultured Lachnospiraceae bacterium
AGTTCAGACTATCAGGAATGAAGACGATGTGATAAATTCAATGATACTTACCCTTACGGAGAAGAGTGACGGTACTATTCTGGCAGGTACTGACGGTGACGGAATAGCTGTGCTCAAAGATGGTGAAGTAGTCAGGATGCTTACCGGTGAGGATGGTTTAAGCAGTGATGTCATACTGCGTACTATCAAGGATCCTAAGTCCGAAGGCGTATTCATAGTTACCAGTAACAGCCTGTGCTACCTTGAACCGGACGGAACGATCCGCATACTTGATAAGTTCCCTTATTTCAATAATTATGACATATGGGTAAAAGATGAAGATACCCTTTTTGTAATGTCCAGTGCGGGAATCTATGTTGTGGAAAGGGATGAACTGGTAGAAGGCGGCGATATCGCCTGGGAGCTTCTTGACGCAAGAAGGGGACTGGGGACTTCACTGACAGCCAATTCCTGGAACTATTATAATGAAAAAGGAGAACTGCTTCTTCCCTGCGATACAGGCGTTTACAGCATCGAGGTTGAAAAATATAACAGTGATGTAAGATCCTACAGGATGCAGTTGGCTTCTGTAAGGCTTGACGGTGTGGTTCAGCCGCCGGTCCGCATGGGAGCCATTACGGTGGGAAGGGGCGTCAGCCGTGTGGAGCTGTCTCCGGAAATACTGAATTATACGATACAGGAACCCAATGTGGGATATTATCTTGAAGGCTATGACTCACAGTGGACGATAGAGCCGCAGAACAGCCTCAGTAACATAATATATGTCAATCTTCCTGCAGGTGATTATACATTCCACCTGGCAATTTTTGACAGTGCCGGCGACCATATACTTGAGGAACGTAAATTTGAGCTGGTAAAGGAAGGCGAGATTTATGAGCAGCCGGGATTCATTTTCTATATGCTCATGATTCTTTCACTGCTGATCATCTGGTTTACCTGGTTTATGGTGCAGAGACAGATCAACGCCCAGCAGATCAAGATCAATATGGCGAATGAGACCGTTATGGCTATTGCGAAAGCCGTCGATGCCAAGGATGTGCGTACGCATCAGCATTCCGTACGTGTGGCCCAGTATTCTGTGCTTATAGCTGAAGAGATGCATTGTTTTAAATGGTGGCGCAGAAAAAGAGATCTTTCCAATCTGCAGAAAGCGGCACAGATGCATGATATAGGCAAGATAGCCGTTCCGGACAGTGTGCTTAACAAAGTGGGGAGACTTACGGATGAAGAATATGCACAGATGAAATCACATGTTATCAGAGGTGCGGAGATCCTGAAGGATTTCACCCTGGTGGAGCATGTTCAGGACGGAACCCGTTTCCATCATGAAAGATATGACGGTAAGGGATATCCGGATGGACTGGAAGGTAAAGAAATCCCTCTTTTCGGACGTATAATCAGTGTGGCAGATACTTTCGATGCTATGACATCAAACCGTGTATACCGTAATCATATGGATACAGATTACGTAATGAACGAAATGAAACGCGGGCGCGGAACACAGTTTGATCCTGAGGCACTGGATGCTTTCTTACGTCTGGTTGACAGGGGCGTAATAAATCTTGATGAACTCTATGCACAGAAGCGTGCGGAAATACAGCAGGCAGATCCTAAGGCGCAGGAAGAACTTGCGCGTCGTGTGGAAGAAGACCGGAAGATACAGGAAGCTGAAATGAAAGACGAAGCAAAGACTGCTTCTGAAGACGGGGAAGAAAAAAAGCAGCAGAAAGGAAGCGTATGAAACGAGCATATATAGTGACGGCACTGACGTGCCTGGTAATAATGGCAGTTTTTATAGGCTGCTTTAAGATCCTGAATCTGTCAGGAGGAAAAGACCATCTTAAGATAGGCTTTATCTATGACAATGACGAGAGTACGCCATATACCTACAATTTTTCCCTGGCAAAGGATGCCGTAGAGAAAAAGTATGGTGAAAAAGTGGAAATCCTTTCATGCAGCAATGTTCTGGATGATGAGATGGAAGAGCCTTTAAGGGAACTGGCTGACGAAGGGTGTGATATCATCTTTTTCAATGGATACAGTGAAAAGGTTATGGAGCTTGCACCGGAATATCCGGGGACCGAGTTCTGTCAGGCGTCCTATATGGATATGAGCAGCATGGATGTGCCGGAAAACTATCATACTTTTAAGGGGGAAGCCTACCAGGGAAGGTATGTGGGCGGTATAGCTGCAGGTATGAAGATAAAGCAGATGATCACTGAGGGAGTTATTACCGGAGATCAGGCTATAGTGGGATTTGTTGCCGCATTTCCCAATTCGGAAGTGATTTCGGGATACACTGCATTCCTTATGGGGGTTCGGTCTGTTGTGCCCCAGGCGGTCATGCGCGTGTGCTATACACATACCTGGAGCAGCTATGCGCTGGAAAAGGACGCAGCTGAAAGTCTGATAGAGGCCGGCTGTGTGGTCGTTTCACAGCATACCGATACGATAGGACCGGCCATTGCCTGCGAGGAGGCATCTGACCAAAATACGCATGTATATTTTGTTGGGTGGGGGCAGAGTATGTCTGAAGTCGCACCGGGCTCATCACTTGTAACCGCCAGGAT
>OMRF01000259.1 GCA_900313435.1 uncultured Lachnospiraceae bacterium
AAGTACCTTCAGGAAAACTATGCAAACAAGGCTGACTTTAAACTGCAAAACTTCGAGCATAACATAAACGAACATGCTAAAAGGGACAATGCCGATGACAATAGAAAAGACATTGATAATGCCCTTGCCGGTTACTATGCTCTTACGGATCAGCAGAAGGTTCTTTTCTTTAAGGCTCTTTGCAGCAGGGATATTCTGGATATCTCCAAAAAGGACTACAAAAGGAACTTTTTTAACATTAAAGAAAGGGATTATGTAAATCCTGCAGCACGTGATAAGCTGATCGATCAGTATATCGCAGCGAACATTGAAGATAATATTGGCTTAAAACTTAATGACGATGAGTATTACAAGGCTATGGAAGCTCTTTATTCTACTCAGATATCAGACAGGGTTAAGCTCACAAAAGAAAAAGATTTAAAGAATATCTTTTCTACAGAGCGCAATCTCTTTATGAAGAGAAGTACAGCGGTAGACTGGAAACTCTTTAAGAGAGCGTTGAATTTCGTAAACAGGGCGACGGAGGAACTTGAACTGACTGAAGGAAATGCTCTGCTTTATCGTGGCGCAGGAGATCTTCAGAAAAATGGCAGGATCAATATGAACTATGGATTTTTGCGTAGGAATTTCCATAGGACAGGTGGCCAGTGGGGAAGATTCTTTGCCATGAAAGGCACATCGACGGCAGCAAAGAAGCTGAGTCTGTATGAAACGGGCATGAAGACGCTCAATAACATTACCAAAGCTTCAAATGATGCCACAAAAATATTGGGATTTTCTGATTCAGGATACCTCAGATCAGGAATTAAAACGGTTAAAGAGACTACGCAGGAACATGAAGCTTATGTAATGAAGATTTCCAGGAATGACCAGGAGACCTATATAAAGCTTCAGGGAAAAATTGATGACATTATCAATAAAAACAATTCAGCAACACAAATTGTTGAAAAACTGAAGAAGTATGTAAATACAGAGTTTGGTTCATATATTGATAATGTAGAGTCGACTCTTTTGACTAAGGAAAAGTCAGATGCTCCTGACCAGGATAATATCATTGAAAAGAACGCTAAGGGTGTTTCCCTGGATGCTAAAAAGGGCGATATACGAGACGACTATAACGATCTGAATAAAAAGATCAGAAATACCAAAAAACTTGCCAAAACGGTTGGAAAAGTCAACGATAAGATACTTACAAAGATTCCGATAGGAAATGCCGGAAAATTCGTTGAGCTCATGGAATATACAGTTGAGAAGGCTGCGTATAAGTTTGCCAATGACAAAGTTTTTAAAGCTGAAGTTGATCCCAATGCGGCGGACGAAATCAAGGCACTGAAAGAAGCAATAGATAATTATGTTTCCGAGACCTTTGAAGAAACAATGAAGGATCTTGTCGGAAAAGGTAATGTCAAAAAGGTAAAAGAATATTCAAGATTGTTCAGTGACTATAGAAAGAAAACGGCAATTCGCATCAGTAGTGCTCTGAGAGGAGTGCAATATGTGAAAAAGGCTGCAGATGATGTTGTGAACATTGCAAATTGTGCTTCCAATATCAGTGCCATTGATCAGACAAAGGAGCAGAGTGAGAACTTAAAGGCTGCGGATAAAGAAAAGCTTGATAAGGCGAAAACAAGAGCAAGACTTGACGAGAATCAGCTTAAGAAGGCTAAGATCGCTGCTGATAAAAACCAGGGAATGACAGACATGGCGGCATCCATAAGTAAGACTATGCAGGAGATTGGTATTGGTGAAAGTGCCATTAAGCTTGCGGTCAGGGCCGTAAGCCTTGCTGTAGACGGAACCGGAGTTACATCAGAGATGATCAATAAAATGGTAGGTGCCGGACTTTCATTTGTAAAGTTTGCGGTGCGCATATTTACTGATCAGACTGCTCTTAAGGATTATTATGTTCAAACTGATGCCGGTAAGAGGGAAGTTGAGAAGATCAAGAGCGGATACGAGACCTCAGGCAAAACGAAACTTCTTGATAAATTCAAGAAGGAGACTGATCCAAAGACAGCTTCAACAGATTTGATCAGTATGATAGCTGAAGCCAAGGGATACGAGGACACTGCGGAACTGGTAGAGAACACCGGTATGACCATGGCTCAATCCATAATCTTTAGCGCCAGTGAGTTTAATCCGATGGGTGAATCAAAGGTGATGGCAATCACTGTTATGAGTGTCATGGGACTTGGACACCTTATAGGAAATACCACAACGAAAGCTACTCAGGAGTTGTTTAACGCATTTAAGATGAATCGGTAATCGCAAATTTTTTTAAGTTATTGAAAGGAGTTTTTTATGGACGGATTTATACCTATCGAAGAGCTAAATCAAGAGCATAGACGTATAAACCAGGAAGAAAATCATCAGCTTGATAATGCACAAGCGCAGCAGTTTATGGGAAACTTCAACCTGCATGAAAACAGGCAGGCAGGAGCTATGCGCGCTCAGGGGCAGGCAGTTGGAGAAAAATGGACCCAGAGTCGCAAAGATTTTTTGAAAAGAAGTCTTAATGTTAAGACAGTTAAGCATTTCCCTGAAAAATCAGTCCTCACCGGTGACTATGGTTCAAAGTTTAAATCACGGATCAAAAGTGATATTAAGCGTGCTGAAAAACAGCGTGATAAAAGCTCCAGGCTCTATAAGAAGAAAGAGAATTCCCGTCTTATAAATGCCTGCGAAAAAAATGTTCGCGAAGAAGCTTTTGGCAAGCTGTCTGAACATATAAATATGGATCAGAAGCTCTGTGATCAGGAAGATCTTTGTGATCTTGCTGCTTTCATGGATATGGAAAAAAATAAGGCTAAAGAACTCATCGATCTTTTTCTGAATGAGAATGAGCATACTTTGGGCACGAATAAACAAGCAGCACTGGATCAGATGCTTCAGGGTATTTTGTCTTTTAACGCTGAAAATATCAGGCTTGATAACGATACCGAACTGGCAAAAAACGGAGCAAAGCTTGAAAGCCTGACATGGAAGATTGCTGCGTTTGACAGATTATCTGAGAAATACAAGTACTTTGATCAGTTGGATGATGACACAAAAAAACAGATAAATGACAAGCTGGACAGGATAAGGTCTGTTTCTGATTATTACATTATCCGTAAGGAGATCATAACAGATCCTATGTACAAGTCTCATTACAATGATGAGCTTTCCATGGATTTTACTGCTACGGATGATCCGGC
>OMRF01000257.1 GCA_900313435.1 uncultured Lachnospiraceae bacterium
CCGTGAAGTTGGGCGATATCGATGATGCCAAGATCAAGCAAATCTACTACCTTCTCCAAAGGCTCATCTACAAATACCCCGACTGCCTTTATCCTGTCTGAAAGAAGGTTCTTTAACTCCACGGCTTTTTCAGGTGTGACATAGCGGCTGCTTTTTTCATAAAAGACAAAGCCGATATATTCCGGACAAAGACTGTTCACGATCTTAATATCAGCCGGGCGGGAGAGCCCGCAGAGCTTGATCCTTGTCATAGGGCACCCTTCAGCTCCATCAGCTTTTCTCTTTTGTCCTCTGCCCTCATCATGGCTTCACCTATCAAAACGGCATCAGCCCCTGAAGCCTTTACCTCGCTTATGTCTTCTGCACTCTTTACGCCGCTTTCCGAAACAAAGAGTATCCCATTGGGAATCAGCGAGCGAAGCCTTTTGGCATTTTTCGTATCAACGGAAAAATCCTTCAGGTTCCTGTTGTTTACGCCGATGATCCTGGCTTTTACTAAAAGCGCTTTTTCTATCTCTTTTTCATCATGTGCTTCTACGAGGGCTGATATCCCAAGAGAATCACATATCCCGATATATTCGGAAAGCTGCGAAGTGCTTAAGATCGAACATATCAAAAGAACCGCAGAGGCCTTAAGTGTCACAGCCTCATATATCATATATTCGTCAACAGTGAAGTCCTTGCGAAGACAGGGGATCTTTATCTCTTTTGCTATCTCACTCAGATACTCGTTTTTACCCAAAAACCATTTGGGCTCCGTGAGAACGGAAACGGCATCAGCGCCGGCCGCTTCATATTCCTTTGCGATCTCAAGATATGGAAAATCAGGAGCTATCAGCCCCTTTGAGGGGGAAGCCTTCTTGCATTCAAGGATAAAGGAAAGCCCTTCTTTTTTGAGAGCGCGCTCAAATGAAAAGTCATCCTTCTTCATGGAAAGAGCCCGGCTTTTGATATCGGAAAGAGTTATCTTCCTTTTTGCTTCCTCTACCCTCTCCTTCGCGTGATCCGAAAGTTCATCAAGTATAGTCATATCAGGACTCCGGACGGTTGCTTACTTCAATTACTTTTGAGAGGGTTTCTTCCGCTTTCCCGGAATCGATGAGTTCTGCTGCAAGAAGGATCCCATCCTTGATGCTTTCCGCCTTGCCTCCGATATAGAGTGATGCGCCCGCGTTCAAAAGTACAGCGTCTCTTTTCGGTCCTTTTTCGCCCTTTAAGATATTTCCGGTGATGGCAGCGTTCTCCTTAGGATCACCGCCCTTTAGCTCATCCTTTGTGCAGCGGGAAAAACCAAAGTCTTCCGGCGCTATGGTAAAGGTTTTAAACCACCCGTCCCTGATCTCACATATCTTCGTCGGAGCACTCATTGATATCTCATCAAGCTTGTCAAGGCCGTAAACCACCATGCCGCGCTTTACCCCAAGACTTACGAGGACCTGCGCGAGGGGCTCCACAAGATATTCGTCATACACTCCAAGAAGCTGCATTTTGGGAGAGCCCGGGTTCGTAAGAGGTCCTAAGATATTAAAGACCGTTCTGAAACCAAGCTCACGCCTGATGGCGCCCACATATTTCATGGATGTATGATATTTCTGCGCGAAGAAGAAGCACATATTGGCTTCGCTTAAAAGCTCTATGCACCTTTTCGGGCTTTGCTCGATATTAACCCCGAGAGCTTCGAGGCAGTCCGCCGTACCGCACTTTGAGGAAGCCGCGCGATTTCCGTGCTTTGCCACCTTCATGCCTCCTGCTGCCGCGACGAGCGCCGAGGTGGTTGATATATTAAAGCTTCCGGCATTGTCGCCTCCGGTTCCGACGATCTCAAAAATCTCCATGTCGGTATCCACCTTTGTCGCATGATCCCTCATGGCGGCTGCACAGCCGGCTATCTCATCCGTTGTCTCGGCACGGGCGCTCTTTGTTGAGAGCGCCGCAAGGAATGCAGCGTTTTGTGTAGGCGTGGTCTCACCGCTCATGATCTCATTCATCACGGTGTAAGCCTCATCGTAGCTTAAGTCTTCTTTGTTCACGATCTTTACGATAGCTTCCTTGATCATTTTTTACGCTCCTTTAAGAAATTTTTAAGCATCTTTTTTCCCTCAGGAGTCATTATGGACTCCGGATGAAACTGAACTCCGAAGATCGGATATTTACTGTGCTGCACTGCCATCACTTCACCATCATCCGATCTTGCGGTTATCGTAAGTTCTCCGGGAATGGTTTTTTCATCCGCGGCAAGGGAATGATATCTTGCCACAAGAACCTCATCGGAAAGGCCCTTAAAAAGCGGACATTTCTTATCAACGCTTATCCTTGACTGCTTTCCGTGCATGAGCTTTTTCGCGTGGGTTATGGTCGCTCCAAAGGCCGCACATATCGCCTGATGTCCGAGACAGACCCCGAGGATGGGGATATTGTGGATCTTTTTTACCACATCGATGATGACACCGGCATCCTCAGGCCTTCCGGGCCCCGGGGATATGATGATGTGATCGGGCTTCATCCCGACTATCTCATCCACCAGCATATCATCATTTCTGATCACCCTGATATCGGGAGATATCTCCCCGATGAGCTGATAGAGATTAAAGGAAAAGCTGTCATAGTTATCGATCAAAAGGATCATAGCTCATCCTCCTCACTCTGAAGTGCCGTCAAAGAAGCCTTTGCTTTGTTGAGACATTCCTCAAATTCCTTTTCGGGATCAGAGTCCGCGACGATGCCGGCTCCGCTTCGAACAAAGACCTTTCCGTTCTTCTTATATACTATGCGGATCGCGATGCAGGTGTCCAGATTGCCCGTAAAATCAACGTATCCGATAGCACCTCCGTAAATCCCGCGTTTATTGTTTTCCAGCTCACCTATGATCTGACAAGCTCTGATCTTCGGGGCTCCTGAAAGAGTGCCTGCGGGAAGCACCGCTTCTACCGCATCAAGCGCGTCCTTATCTTCCCTTATCTCTCCGCGGACGGTGGAGCCTATATGCATCACATGTGAAAAGCGCTCGATGGAATGGAGTTTCTCTACCTCCACAGTCCCGAATTTTGAGATCTTCCCGAGATCGTTCCTTCCGAGATCCACCAGCATATTGTGTTCTGCCAGTTCCTTCTCGTCAGCAAGAAGCTCCTTCTCTAAGAGTTTATCCTCTTCTTCATTTTTTCCGCGACGCCTTGTCCCTGCAAGGGGGAAGGTGTGGAGCACACCGTCTTCAAGCTTTACAAGGGTTTCCGGTGAAGCTCCCGCAACCTCAACATCCATTCCCGAAAAATAGAACATATAGGGCGAGGGGTTTATGGTACGTAGCTTTCTGTAGGTGTCAAGTAGGCTTCCGGAATATGAGGCACAAAGCCTGTTTGAAAGCACCACCTGGAAGATATCGCCTTCATAGATATGTTTTTTTGCCTTCTCCACCATTTGGCAGAATTCTTCTTTTTCAAAGAGAGGCTTTACTTCGGAAAGAAGCTTACCCTCGGGCTCTTCCTTCTTTTCACCGTTCTTTAAAAGCCTTATCAGCTGCTCAAGCTCCATCACTGCCTTGTTATAGCCGGTCTCTAAATTATCAAGCTTCATATTGACAATGAGGATGATCTTCTGTCTTCTGTTGTCAAAGGCTATGACCTTGTCGAAGAGCATGAGATCCACATCCTTGAACTCCTCTGAATCATCCACATCCCGCTTCACCGAAGGCTCGCTGTAGGAAAGATAATCAAAAGAAAAATATCCTACCAGCCCGCCCGTAAATGAAGGAAGATAATCAAACCTCGGGCTTTTGTGCTCGGAAAGTATCTGCCTGAGATAAGATGAGGGGTCATAGGTCTTTACCTGAAGGTTCCCCATCTTCATCTGCCCCTTGGTGCAGGTGATCTCCATCTTGGGATCAAAGCCCAAAAAGGTGTAGCGTCCCCAGGTCTCATCAGCCTGCGCGGACTCAAGCATATAGCAATGAGTCGATACGTTTTTGAGTATCCTTATGGCTTCGATCGGTGTGATGAAGTCGGAAAGGATCTCCGTACTCACCGGAAGCACGTCGTAATTACCCGATCGTGCTATCTCTTTTACTTCTTCCAGGGAAGGTCTGATCTTCATAAAATTATCCCCTTATCTTTGTCCTATTGATATCGCAGTTGTCCGGCTCTATTATGAGCTCGTCTATCTTCTTTGTCCTTATCTCTCCCGAGCCGGGATTCAGAACAGAATCAACATCTGATATTATATCAGCCTCAATGTTTTCGGAATACTCGAAGGCAAGATTTGTATTTATGAGCTTGCAGTTTTTCATGGTAAGGTCCTGAATGTAACAAAGACCCTGATCTGACTCTATTGTGCAGTTTACGAAGGTTAAGTTCTTTGTATTCCATCCCAGATATTCACCAATGATATAAGAATCATAAACTGTCACGTTCTCACAGTTCCAGAAACAGTCCTTTGAAAGGAGTCTTGAATTTCTGACCTCAACATTCTTTGCCCCGTCAAAGGCGTAATTTCCAAGGAGCTCAAGGTGATCCACCTTGATGTTTTGGGAGTTCATCCCAAAATAATCACCTCTTGCGCTGACATTTGAAAGCTCCACGCCATCACACATCCAAAGTGTCTCCTGGGCGTTTAACATAGATGAGTTCTTCACGATAAGATTTTTACATCTTCTGAAGGTCTTTGGCGCGCCGAGGAGGCATTCCGAAACTTCCATATCCTCCGTATACCATATACCTGACCTTGCTGTCTCCTGGAAGGAGGAGTTTTTGAGTTTAATATTCTTTGAATACCAGATCGGGTATTTCCACTGAAACTCACAGCCAAAAAGTTCAATGTCGCTGCTTTCCTTGAGAGGGGATTCGCCGTCAAAAAATATACAGTCATATATCTTAAGATCCTTCCCGCGATAGAGCGGCCGCTCCCCTGTGAACTTTTCCTCTCTGATCTCTTCGTCCCTTCTTGAGACGGGATTATATCTTTTCTGTTCCATCATTTATCTTTCCTTTTGACATACATCTTAATCCCCTTCTTAAGCCTTTCCATCCCATCCTCTACCATAGCGCGGGGACAGGCGAGATTGATCCTAAGATGCCCTTCTCCTCCCTGACCATAGAGCTCGCCCTTTGAAATGAAAAGACCGGTATTCTTTCTTATGAAAGAAGCAAGATCCGCCCTTCCTTTCGTGATGTCTCTTGCGTCAAGCCAGATCATGTAAGTCGCTTCGGAATGGATCATCCTGACATCGTGGATATTTTTTTTGATGTAGTCCTCCGCGAAGAGCTTGTTCTCATAAACATAGCTGTTCATTTCAGAAAGCCAGTCGCTGCCTTTTGTAAAGGCTGCTATTGCCGCTGTGATCGCAAGGAAGGATGGTTCACCGCATTCGTCGGTATTAAGCTGACGCCAGATCCTGTGACGAAGGACAGGATCCGAAGCAAATACAGCGCTTGAACACATCCCTGCCATATTGAAGGCTTTTGAGGGTGCGATGGCCGTAATGCTGATCTGCCTGCAGACATCAGAAGCCGAAGCAAAGGGAACATATTCTTTTCCCGGATCTGTAATATCACAGTGGATCTCGTCTGAGAGAACGATAACTCCGTACTTTTTACACAGATCTCCGACCCTTGAAAGTTCCTCCTTCGTCCATATCCTCCCGGAAGGATTCTGGGGATTGCATAAAAGAAGGAGGGATGTCTGCGGATCGGAAAGCTTCTTCTCAAGGTCATCGAAATCAAAGAAAAAGCTCCCGTCCCTTTCCAAAAGAGGACTCTCAAGCACCCTTGCCCCATTATTTACAATGCAGTTGAAAAAGACATTGTAAACGGGAGTCGTGATCACCACATTTTCATTCGGTGTCGTGAACTTTCTCACGGCACTTGATATCGTAGGTATCACACCCGTCGAGAAGATAAGCTCCTCTTTTTTGATATCAAGCTTATGCCTTGTCTTCCACCACGAAATATAGGCATTATACCATTCATCGGGCACAATGGTATATCCGTAAGCTCCCTGTGAAAGTCGTTTTGAAAGAGCCTCCATGATCTCGGGAGCTGTTTCAAAATCCATATCAGCGACCCACATGGGAAGTTCATTCTCCGCGACTTTCCATTTAAGCGACCAGGAGGCGCTCCTGTCAAGCTTTTTGTCAAAATCATATTTTGCCATTTTTTGCCTACCTCCTCAAAAGCCAGGCCATTACATGTACCGCCTGAAGAAAATCTCCGTTTTTGATACGTTCCGTAATATCAGCCTCCGTCAGCAGCTTCACCTTCAAAAACTCTGTATCATCAAGCTGCTGTGAAGAGACCTTTCTGCAGTTTTTCGCGCTGAAGATATAGGCATAATTGTCCGCTATCGTCGCATTTGAAGGGACAGAAAGGAGCTGCTCCCAATCGTCGGATTCATAGCCTGTCTCTTCAAGAAGCTCTCTCTTTGCAGCCAAAAGCGCGTCTTCCGAGTCATCTTCTTTGGAAGGATCATCCGTGCGGTATTCATGCCCGTCACTTCTTTCGATCCCTCCGGCACAGAACTCTGTGGTAACGCGGCCTATACCCTGCCGAAACTGCCTTACGCAGATGAAATTCCCGTCAGTATCGGATGCCACTATCACTACGTAATCTCTTCTGCTGTAGCTGTAGAAGGGCTCAAACTCCGTCCCGTCGGGAAAGCGGTAGGCTGATCTTCGAAAATCGATCCATTTGTCTTTGATCAGGTGCTCGCATTTTGTCTTACTCCAGGAAAGCTCTTTATTCTCTATCTCATCCTGTTTCTTAAAAAGCATTGCGCGAAGAGACTCATAGCGAAGCCTCTTTTCCTCCTTCGAAAAGTGGACTTCCCGAAGCTGCTTCGGGTTATCTGAATAATCAAGCTCCTCGCCTTTGAACTGTTCGCTCGTTAAGTCAAAGATCACATCCCCTATCACATTGTAGCAGTGGAAATTTCCGCCTTCCCTCGGAACACCATAGACCTCTCCGCCAAAGATATCCTGTGCAAGGAAAGCGGTGATAGAGCACTGACCGAGGGTGGGATTATCCTTTGACCATTCCTCCCGAAGCCTTGGCGCGCACGTATCTTCACACCAAATGTCTGAAAGCGCGTCATAAAGGTCGCGGGGATCATTTATTCCGGCAAAATTATTATTTACGGGAGCAGCATCAGCTTTTTCCCAGCCGTAGAATCTGTATTCCTTCATCTATTCAATCCTCAAACCCAACACTTAGTATCCGAAGCTGTTCCTGTCCCCTGTATATGAAAAATAAGGGTGATATTCCCCGGAGTTTCTCATGAATGATACTGCTTTTATATCTATACCATCCGTCCTTATCCGTCGTCTCCTTATTTTCATCCTTCAGGCTTATAGTTCCCACAAGTTCTCCGGGAACATCACCTTCTGCGCAATATTCCTTAGGAAGGTTATCGTATATTTCCACGATCCCGTCTTTTATCTCATCTGTCACCAGCCAGATACCGGATAAGCTTTGGAAATTGAAATACCTGTAACCGATCAGGCTCCCGTCCGTGACCTCATTTAAAAATCTTTCTTTTCCGTCGCTTCCCACATGAGGAAATATTTCATCATACTTTTTGTTTGAGCCATGAGGCATTTTTCCGTTCGTCAGGATACAGCAGATGACAGCGGGATATTCTCCTTTTGCCGGAAGTGGATCTATATTAAGCCCTTGTGATGTAATCGGAACCTGTTTGATCATTCCGTCGCCTTCTATCTCGATAGGTTCGGCGCAGCCCTGCCTGCTGTAATCCGATTTATGCGTGAGACGGTGATAGAACACATACCATTTGCCATTAATGCATTCGATCCCGCCGTGGGTGGTCCCCGTCATATTCAGTCTTTCATCTTCTCTTCGGCCATTGATCCCGATATCACCGTTTGAGACAATGGTCCCGCCGAAGGAATAATCCCTGTCGGGATGATCGCTCGTCGCATAGCACAATTCATGATTCTGCAGGGAAGAATATACAAAATAATACTTATTACCGATCCGGCGGATCGAGCTTCCTTCATAGAAAGGATGTGCTTCAAAATCAGTTCCCCTGGTCTTGTATGGAATGATCGGATGCGCTTCCTCCTTCACCGTAAGCATATCATCCTCAAGCTCTACGGTATACGCCCCCATCACGCTGACGTTTTCATATCCTTCAAGAATTTCATCTCTCGTCTTATTAAACATCTTCATCTCGGTCTGTATCAGATCCTCATCGGAGGCAAACCCCTCCTCTTCTTCGAAGGGATAACTTGCCCCATAATAAAGCCTGATAGTGCCTTCATCATTGATCACTGCGGGATCAAAGCAAACACCTTTCCTAAGCGGTGTTTTGTCAGCATTCCGAACATATCCCAGATACTCATATTCTCCCGCGGGCTCATCACATACCGCAACACTGATCGGTCCGTGATAGCCCCCCTCGCCGAGGTATCCGGAAAGACAATAATATAAATAATATCTCCCGTCATTTCCCCGCACAACATCCGGCGCATAGAGGTATGTCCTCACTACCGGAGAATAAGGACTGTTCTCTAAACCATAGTCGGGATCCCTGGAAGCCTTATATATTACGCCTTCATATTTCCAATCCGTAAGATCATAAACAGATGCGGAATAGCATACATAATCCAGCATGCAGTATGTCTCTCCGTCCTCTTTGTCATGAGAACCGTATACATATACCCTGTCACCGAAGACGTGGGGTTCGCTGTCCGGAACATATTCGTTTAGAGGCAGATACGGATTTCGTCCTGTACTCATTTTCTCATTCCTCATTTTCAATAATGGACCCCTGGGACGGGGTTGTGGATCCAAAACGATTTTGGACCCTTAACCCCGTCCCGGGGGTCCGTCTTTACAAAAGGCTGTATCCTAAGCCTCAGTCCTTCGTCTTTATAAGGGAAACGTCAGTAATATAGATAGTTGCGGTCGAATTAGTCTTTCCCATATTGAACTCAACTCTTCCGGTGGGATCGCTTTCCATCTCCATCGTAAAGTCAAAGGTGTATTCCTTCGGCTCCTTTGTAAGTTTCACTTCAGTATCCTCAAGATAACGCACCCAGCCCTCATTGGGAGCTGTCACAGCGGTCTTCATTGTCCGTTCCTCATCCGCCCAGGCCTTGAAGGACAGTTTGTAGGATGAGCCCTCCTTCATCGGCATGTTGGGCTGAACCAGCTGGACTGAATACTCCTCTGTCCCGGCAGCCTCGCTCGTTATCACTATCTTCCCGTCCTCTATCTTAGCCTCGCCCTTTCCGCCGTTTGCAAGAAGGAATTTCCAGTTGGTATTGTCGGTAAGGTCTTCCTGCTCTGTGAAGGAGCCGTTGTTCACATAATTGCTTCCGTCCGCGGGTTCTCTTAAGTCCACGACCTTGACGGGCTTCTGAACATTTTCGTCATAAGAAGGCGCCTGATATACTCTCACATAATCAATATCAAACTCGGAATTCTTGATATCGGTGGTCTCGTCAGGATATCCTACCCAACTGTTTCCGACAGCAAGATTGAGGATAATATAGAACTCATGATTGAAGGGCGCGGGATAAGGATTTGTTTCTCCTGATTCAGTCTTTGAATACCAGTC
>OMRF01000254.1 GCA_900313435.1 uncultured Lachnospiraceae bacterium
CGAATCCTCGATGCATTTTGAAAGGCTGGATAATGCGACGGGCTTCGTGAAATACCCGCTGGGCTTGAGTTCGAGTATTTCCATTATCTTCTCCCTTTCCTTCATTCCCGTGAGGATGTAGACGGGCGCGTTGTGGTAGGCCTTGTTATGCCTCAGCTTTTCAAGCACATCCCTCCCGTTCATTCCCGGCATTTCATAATCCAGGAATATGATGTCCGGGGAGTTCGTCTCAAGCTGAAACAGAGCCTCCTCCCCACTGGTAGCCATTAAGACATCGTATTTGTCTTTGAACGCCTTCCTCATGGTCCGAAGGAACACGGGATCATCATCTATGAAAAGAACGCTGGGAACTCTGTCGCCATTTGACGGTGAGAAGAAAAAGAGCCTGTAGACCGCTTTCAATATCTCCTCTTCCTCTATGGGACGATAAATGGTCTCAGTTCCCTTTGAGTCGATATAACCGGCAAAAGGCTTGTACTCCTCCTCTGTCCCTATGGTCATGATGAGGGTCTCGGGATAGTTCCTCCGAAGATGCGAGAAAATGCCCATCGCTGAAAGGTCGAGGCCTTGAAGACAGATAATGACAAGATCCGGGTTCATGGGCTTTATGGTAAATTCAAAGAGCTTCTCATCACAGGAGCAGAACTGGACCATGCAGGGAAGCTCGTTCTTCTCACCCGAAAGGAGACTGTAGAGAGACTCCATCTGAAGGTTCAGCACACCAGTAAGAAGGATCTTGTAGATTTTCTTCTGCATGAAGAATCCCCCTTCAGTTTTCTATCACGAGATACGCCGCGCCATAGATTCCTGCGTCATTTCCAAGCTTTGCGAGAACTATCTTCGTATCCCTCACAGCATGGAATGCATCTCTTTCGAAGGTCTCCCTCACCCCGTCGATGATAAAGCTTCCGGCCTTTGAAACACCACCTCCTAAAAGGAGCGCTTCAGGATTCACAGTATTAGCGACTACGGCCAGAGTATGTCCGAGCATGGAAAGGACTCTGTTTGAAACCCGAAGTGCAAGGGCATCCCCTGCCTTTGCGGCATCAATGACATCCTTTGCCGTGAGGCTTCCCTTGTCAGATCTCAATACGCTGTCCTCATCCGATGCTTCAAGCTCTTCCCTTGCAGCCCTCGCTATTCCCGTGGCAGACGCATACTGTTCGATACAACCGTGATTTCCACAGCCGCATGCCACCTTTTCCTCCGGGTTCACGACTATATGCCCGATCTCACCGGCCGCGCCGTTTTCTCCTACGAGGAGCTTTCCTCCAAGTACTATACCCCCGCCGATCCCGGTTCCAAGCGTGACCATTACTATCGAAGCAAAGCCTTCACCGCCGCCCTTCCAGTATTCGCCGAGAGCCGCTATGTTCGCGTCATTGGCTGCTTTCACCTTCATATTGCAAAGCTTCGAAAGCTCGGATTCGATGGGCACCACATCCCAGCCGAGGTTCACGCAGCGGTTCACCCTGCCGTCGGGAAGGACCGCGCCGGGAACGCCTATTCCAACACCGAGGCAGTCGTCCTTTTCGATCTTCATTTCAGAAAGCTTTTCTTCTATCCCTTTTGCGATATTCGGAAGTATATGTGCCCCGTTCTCTTTCCTGTCTGTCGGGATCTCCCATTTTTCAAGGAGCTTACCCTCTTCCGTAAATACGCCAAGCTTGCATGTTGTGCCGCCAAGATCCGCTCCTATCACATATTTCGTTGATGCCATTTTTTCCTCCCCTTTCATAATGACTATACATAAGTGGTATCAGGATTATTATCTGTCCCGGGTCCTCCATCCGGCGGCTCCTCCGATTCATTTTGCAGCTCCAAAGGCTCTGTTCCGGGTCCTTCATCCGGCGGTGTCTCAGGAGGTATATCCTGTGGCTCTCCCGAAGCTGCCGGGATGTCTGAAGAAACACTGTTCTGTGATGAAGATGATGCTTCCGATGAAGATGAAGCCTCTGATGAAAGATTCTCAAACTCCTGTATCTCCGGTCCTCTCACCTCCATCGGATCAAGGAACGGAAGATACTTCTTCCCCTCATGAACGGGTACCATGAAGTCATGCCAGATATGGAGCGGAAAGAAAGCATCGCCGACCACATCCATATTTTTCGGTATGTCAAAGCCGACCCATACCGCCGTGGTGTAATATCTGGTATAGCCTACGAACCATTTGTCCCTGTTCTCGGTGGTGGTCCCTGTCTTTCCCGCGGCTACCTGTCCCGGGATTTCGAACCCTCCGCCGGTACCATCTATCATAGCACCTTCGAGGATATCTGTCATCTTTCTCGAAGCCGTTGTATCATATACCTTCGTCTCGGATCGGTCTGAAACATAAAGCTCATGCCCCTCCGCATCTGTGATCTTGATGATACAGGTAGCTTCCCTCGCGCTCCCGTCGTGCTCTATGGCCGAATATCCCTTTGCCATCTCAAGCACATTCACTCCGTGGGTAAAGCCACCGATACCGGCCGCCTGTACCCTGTCTGAGGGATCCATTCCGTAAAAGCCCAGTTTCGTCAGATAGGAGAAGCCAACCTCAGGAGTCAGCTTTTTGAATATATCCCAGGCCACTGTATTTTTGGAAAGCTCCACGGCCTTTCTTAAGGTGATCTCGCCGTCATAGACCTCATCCCAGTTCTTCGGACCGTCCTCGGTCTTTTCGTCAATGACCAAAGTATCAGCCGTATATCCCCTTTCAAGCGCCGGAATATATACAAGGAGCGGCTTTATGGCACTGCCCGGCTGACGGTAGCTCTGATAGGCCCTGTTCAGGGTCATCCCGCTTGACTCCTCGGAACGCCCTCCGACTATCGCCTTCACGAATCCAGACATATTGTCAATGCAGCAGGCTGCCCCCTGAAACTCGTAGCTTCCGTCCTCTCCCTTACTCTGATCTGCTGAAAGGATATTGTCGAGAGAATCCTGGAGAAGCTTTTGCATATCAAGATCAAGGGAGGTATAGATGCGATAGCCGCCGGTATAAAGTCTGGCATTGCATTCCCTGTACTTTTCATTGTAGGCGCTCTCATAGGCCTTTTTGTCTTCCTCGGAATAAAAGTCTGTCCGGAATTCAAAGCCCTCGCTCTTCATTATCTCCCTTATGGCGCAGTACAGGGTGAAGCTTTTTGCGTAATTATTATTTTTCTCCGGGGTCACATTCAGCACTATCTGCTGCGCCATGGCCTCTCCATAACTCCTTTCCGAGATGATGCCGTCGGAAAGCATGTTCTTAAGTATCCTGTCCCTTCGCACTATGGTATTTTCCGGATGAACGAGAGGGTCATAATAAGAAGGACGGTTCGGGATCGCCAGAAGGTAGGCGATCTCTGAAAGCGTGAGCTTTCCGGCTCCCTTGCTGAAATACCCCTCGCTTGCGGCCTCTATGCCATAGTTTCCGTTAGCGAAATATATATTATTCAGATAGAACTCAAGTATCTCGTCCTTTGTATATTTCTTTTCAAGCTCTACGGCGATATATATCTCCTCAACCTTCCTTTCCCAGGTCTTTTCCGTAGTCAGATAGATATTTCTCGCAAGCTGCTGGGTAATGGTAGACGCCCCCTCGGTGACATGCCCGTTCTTCACCATGGCAACGATCGCACGGAATATGGCGGCAAGGTCAAAGCCGTGGTGGGAATAGAACTTCTTGTCCTCGATGGATATCACCGCCTGCTTCGCGTATTCCGGTATCTGCTCTATGGGAAGATAATAAACATCCTTTTCTCCCTTCAGTGTCGCTATGACATTCCCGTTCACGTCATAGGCGACTGAAGTCTGGGCCTTTCTGAAAGTCTCCTTTGTGGACTTCTCGACAAGCTCTATCGCCTCGCTCCGAAGCTCGCTCACCTTCTTTGCGTAGCCGCCGAAATAATACCAGGCAAGAACGATAAGGACTGCGCCAATGAGACAAAGCTGCACGAAAAGAAAGACCTTAAGGCCTCTGCTCCCTTTCTTCTTTTTTTTCTTTTTTGTCTCCTGCTTCTCTATAGCCATGGCTTTTTTTGTGATATAATCCGACCAAAGGATCTTTATTATTATAGCATTATTAAGGCTTATCTTGGGGGGATCACCATGAAAAAAGAAGAATTTGTTACTTTGAGATCAGGAGAGAAAGCATCACTTTATACTCTCATGAACAAAGACATGATAGTTACCGTGACAGATCTCGGTGCGACAGTCATAGATATCATCTGCCCGGACAAAGACGGAGTCAGAAAAAATGTTAATCTTGGCTACGGGAAAAGTGAGGATTATCTTTTGAACTCCTGCTGCTTCGGAGCCTTCGTCGGACGCTGCGCAAACAGGATAGGAAACGCAGCCTTCTCTATTGACGGAAAAGATTATTCGATAGAAAAAAATGACGGCGAAAACAATCTCCACAGCGGAAAGAACCGCTGGTATCAAAGGCTCTGGAAGGCAACCGGATTATCCGAAAACTCTGTTTCCTTCTCACTTGAAAGTCCGGATATGGATCAGGGCTTTCCGGGAAAGCTCACCGCAACGATAACGGTCACTCTTTCCGATGACAATACCCTGATCTTTGATTACTCGGCTGTCTCGGATCAAAAGACTATCTTCAACCCCACCTTCCATGGATATTTCAATCTTTCAGGCGAAGGAAACGGGGATATCCTTTCACACGAGCTTCAGATATTTGCTGATGAGCTTACATTTGCTCCGAAGGGCTCAATACCAAACGGAGAGATCAGAAATGTTCACGGCACACCAATGGACTTTACCGCTTTAAAGACTATAGGAAAAGACATCGAAGAGGACTATGATCTTCTGCAGTTTGCCGGAGGCTACGACCACAATTACATCATGAGGAAAAGCCCTGAAGAAAGGGAGACATCCCTTGATGCAAACGGTCTTTCGATCTTCAAAAACGCAGTTCTTTACGATCCTTCGTCAGGACGCAGGATGGAGGTATTTTCAGATATGCCCGGGCTTCAGGCCTATTCCGGGAATTTCATAAATGATGCCTTTGGGCGAAACGGTGAGCCTTATCACTCCCATTCGGGGATAGCCCTTGAGACGCAGTTCTATCCGAACGCGATAAATATCCCCTCTTTTCCGCAGCCCCTGATCGCTAAGGATGAGAAGGTCTTCCACAGGACTGCCTACAGATTCTCTGTCTGAAATGCTTTCAGATATCTTCCTTTACGATATCCTCCATTGATATCAGGATGATATTTTTGATGGCGCCCGCGGCAGTCAGTGCGGTATCGTGAAAACCATTGTTTGAGAAGGCGATGTAGTAATCTACCTCGCCTTTTTCTCTGACCTTTTTTGTAAGATCGATGAGTCCCTTCAGGGAGGCCATATCCACGGGCTTCTTCTCTCCGAAATAGCAGCGTCCGAAGATCATAGAACTCTTCTCATCCTTTGTCGTTCCCGAACA
>OMRF01000253.1 GCA_900313435.1 uncultured Lachnospiraceae bacterium
AGGCAGGATTGATCCTGATATTTATCCAGCTTTTTATCACGGTCTTTTGCGTCTCCACGATGTTCTATCTGATCAGGCTGGACAGGACGCGGACCTCAAAGATGCTCTTTTTGAACACGACCCTCATCTTCTTTATGAATCTGGGTTATCTTCTGGAACTCATCTCAAAGGAACTCTCAGAGCTCATGATCGGGATAAAGATCGAATATGTGGGCACGTCATTTGTATTTGCGATAGGGATGATATTTGTGCTGAATTATTCAGGTATCAGACTATCGATCCCGGTCACCGCTGTCATCATATCCTGGCATATCTTTGTTTTGGTACTCGTCTGGACCTATGGGTACCATGATCTTTTCTATTCAAATGCTGCGCTTTCAAACGGCTTTTTCGAAAAGGATACAGGAACCTTTTATTTCATCGAAACCCTGGTCGTTTCAGCGGAGCTTGTTCCTACACTCTTTTTTTCCACCAGAGATTATATCTATGCAAGGCAGAAAAGATCCGAAGACCTTCGCGCCAGGCGGTTTGTCTTTATCGGAGTGCTGATGGTGGTAACGGGAGAGATCCTCTTTGCTTTCAGCTCATTCGGAAATTTTGATCCTATTCCCATGTCGGAAGCGCTCCTTGCATTTTTCTTTTTACTTGCAATAAGGGACATGGGTATCTTTTCCGAAAAGAATCTCGCCCACGACAGGATCATTAAGACATTGGATGAGCCGGTCATAATAATTGACAACGAAAAGAAATTGATGGAAGCCAATGAGGCGGCGCGTTCATTGTTTCAAAGTGTCAGGAAGACGAAGGTATTTTCACGTCTTTCTGACAAAAGGCTGCTTGATGCTATAGACAAGACCAATACGGAGGAGATTTATGAAGGCGGACGCTTCTTCAGACCGGAGGTGATGCCATTCGGAGAGGGAAATGAAGAAGGAGGGACCGCCCTCATACTCTTTGATGTCACAATGGAACATAAGCATATAGAAAGGGCGAGAGAACTCAAGGAGGAGGCGGACAGGATCAATTCCACAAAGAGCGCCTTCCTTCAGGAGATGTCAAGTAAGATCAAAAAGCCGATTTATCAGATTGAAGACATAAATCGTGAAATGACCCGTTTCGCGAAGGAGAAAAGTATAGTCGAATACTCAAACGACATAAAAAATGCCGTTTCAAGACTTAAGGAAACTGTTTCGGGCATAGAGGATCTTTCCAGGATAGAAAGGGGAGAACTCAAACTCAATATTGAACCGTTTGATCTGAAAGAGCTTCTTTCAAACGTGGTGAATATTGCCCGCCCTCTCATAGAGGAGAAGGGACTTTCCTTCAGGCTCTCATTACCGGAGGAACTTCCGGATAAGTTTATGGGAGACGCTTTACGGCTCTGGCAGGTTCTGAACAACCTTATTTCAAACGCCCTGAAATATACTGAGGAGGGATTTGTCTCACTCAGCGTTTTTTCTGAGAAGCTTCCCTCTTCCGAAGGAAAGAGATACGATCTTATTTCAGTAGCTGTCGAGGACAGCGGGATCGGGGTCAGGAAAGCCGATCGTGACATTCTTTTTGAAAAATTCAGGAGGATAGAGGAGCAGAGAAATCACGAGGTGGAGGGCTCGGGACTTGGTCTTTCGCTTGCCGCCGAATACCTTGCGCTTATGGGATCCGGGATAACGGTCGAGAGTGAGTACGGACGCGGCTCACGGTTTTCGTTTTCCATAAGTCTTCAGGAGGCTGATGATGACTGATCCTATGCCAATCCTCCAAGGGTGCCAGATAGCGGTAACCTTCATAATGGCTATCGCCTTTGTCTTTGTGACAAGGCTTAACAGGACGCCCCTTACGATATCGCTTTTCGCATCGGTATTCTGTGCCTTTATGGTAAATATAGGCTATTTACTGGTCCTCCTTTCGAACGATGTCAGAGAGGCCATGAACGCCATAAGGATAGAATATATCGGGAGCGCATATATCGCGTTTACTTTCATGCTCTTTATGTTCAGGTATGTGCGCATTCGTTTCTCCGGTTTTCTGAAGCTGCTGCTCTTCATCTGGCACAGCGTGGTCTTTGTACTCATCTTCACATGGGATATGAACGATCTCTATTATGATGGGGTTGAGTTCGAAAACGGGTTCCTTCGTCACGGGAACGGCCCCCTTTACTATGTTGAGATGATCGCCATTCTGCTCGAGATCTTCACCTCACTTTTCCTCATCATCAGGGAGGTCATCATACGAAGGAAGAAGAAGGGGAGCAAAAACTATCTTCTGATCGCATTCGGGATGTCCGTTCCTGTAGCCGGATACCTTGCCTTCAATTTTAATCTCTTCTGGGGCTTTGACACGGTTCCCGCCTCAGAGGCCATATCTGCCATTATCTTCATGATAGCGATAAAAAGAGCCGGGATACTGAACGGACGGAATGTCGCGCATGAAAGGATAATAAAGACCTTTGAAGAAGGTATCGTGATCACGGACAGGGAGCTAAATGTCATAGAGATAAACGATAAGGCAGAGCAGCTCTTTCCTGACCTCTCCCAAAGCATCGGGAAAAAGGCTTCGGACGAAGTTGTTCTTTCCGTATTCCTCGATGGTGGAAGAGAGGAGATGGTGATCGATAAAAGAGTCTACAGGGCGCAGGTTCAGGACTTCACGGCAAACGGGACAGTCCAGGGGCACGCGGCATTGTTCGTTGACATGACAAGCGAGCATGAAAGACTCGATACTGCAAAGAGGTTGAAGGATGAGGCAGACGGAGCCGCGAGGAACAAGGCGGAGTTTCTTGCCGGGATGAGTCATGAGATCAGGACGCCCATAAATGCTGTCCTCGGAATGAACGAAATGGTGATGAGGGAGACCCGTGACAATCTTGTCAAGGCCTATGCCATTGATCTGAGATCGGCAGCCTCATCCCTTCTTTCAATAGTGAATAACATCCTTGATATGTCAAAGATAGAGGAGGGAAAGATGGTCCTCCTCCTTGGACAGTACGATATCAGGGCTTTGGCTGAGGACGTGAAGAACATCGTGAGCCAGGGCGCGGTAGAAAAGGGAGTAC
>OMRF01000267.1 GCA_900313435.1 uncultured Lachnospiraceae bacterium
CTCTCCCGCAGACACTGACCAGCTATTCTCCCTGCTTCCGTAAGGAAAAGGGTGCACACGGCATCGAGGAGCGCGGTCTGTACCGTATCCATCAATTCGAAAAGCAGGAAATGATCGTTGTATGTAAGCCGGAGGAATCCATGGACTGGTTCCACAAGCTCTGGAGAAACACCGTAGATCTGTTCCGTTCCATGGACATTCCGGTGCGTACCATCGAGTGCTGCTCCGGTGATCTCGCAGATCTGAAGGTAAAGAGCTACGATGTCGAAGCCTGGTCACCGAGACAAAAGAAATATTTTGAAGTCGGCAGCTGCTCCAACTTAGGAGATGCACAGGCAAGAAGACTTCGCATCCGCGTAAAAGGTTCTGACGGAAACAAGTACTTTGCCCACACCTTGAACAACACGGTAGTGGCTCCGCCGCGTATGCTGATCGCCTTCCTGGAGAACAACCTCAATGCCGACGGCACCGTAAATATCCCGACAGTCCTGCAACCCTACATGGGCGGTAAAACAAAACTCGGCGAATAACGGCACGTAAATCAAAGCGATTTATAATGAGTTACACATAATTCAAACCAATAAATCGGTTTACATAATACACATAATACAGCAAGGCAGATACTATAATGGGAAACCGGTACCGGTATAACCCAAACAACAAACACCAAACAACAAACAACAAAACAAGATAAAAAACAAAACATCGAAAAAGACACAGGATGTTTTACGTGAAACATTAGTAACGACATAATCATCACAAAACATCACAAAACAACACAAAACAACATAAAACATCACAGGGATACAAGGAGGCATAACGTGCATTCATATTTACGCACAATCGGATTAACGAAATACAAAACCCGTAAACAGTTAGAGTCTGTTTACAGGTCTTGTTTGTCTGCCCCGTCCCGCAAAATTGTGACGACAGTCAGCGTTGACACCTCATTGCTTCAATTCGAAAAAGACTTCGACAAAAACCTCGGCTTCGCCTTGGTGGGAGAAGTAGAAGCATCCGGGTCATGCTCGATCGAACATTACTTTCCTTACTTAAAGGGCGATCACTTTCTTGAGTTTGAGAACATACAGATAGAAAAGCAGACCGACAAGGAAAGCTACGCAGGTGTATGTGAGGATTACCGCCTGGGTATGACGATCATCTTTTACGTGATCAACATCGCGGATTACGCGAAATCAAAATGGCTGAACTATTCCAACCGTCATCTGACCCAGGTTAAATTCTCCGGCCTCTGTACGGAGGGTGCCATCCTGCTCGGTACGGGAAATAATAAATCGCAAAAGCAAAAGGAATCCGAAGGCCGAAAGCGCCGCTACAATCTGTTAGCGGAAGCGCGGGAGGGCAACACGGAAGCGATTGAAAGCCTGACCTTGGACGAGATGGACACCTACACCTCCATCAACAACCGCATGCAGACAGAAGACCTCTTCACTGTCGTGGATACCAGCTTCATGCCGTGCGGAATTGAATGCGATCATTATCTGGTTGTAGGTAATATCCTGGATTTCCAACTGATGACAAATCAGCTAACGGACGAAAAGATCTACAACCTTTTGATCGAGGCAAACGACCTGACCATGAACGTCGCGATCAACCAATCGGATCTCACCGGAGAGCCCGCCGTCGGACGACGATTCCGCGGAGAGATCTGGTTACAGGGCGTTGTAAGGATATAAAAAACAGCCGCTGATAAATCAGCGGCTATTTTTATTCTCTATAATTCTTCTCCGTTCGTTTCTATGACCTTTTGATACCAGTAGAAGGAATCCTTTCGATATCTTGCAAGATCCTTCAGATCAAACTCATCCCTGTTCACATAGATGAATCCGTAACGCTTTACAATTCCTTCGTGTGTTGAAACCAGATCGATCGCGGACCAGGGGCAGTAGCCCATCACTTCACAACCCTCGGAAACCGCAAGCTTGATCTGCTCAATATGTTTTCTCAGATACTCGATCCTGTACTGATCATGCACCTTTCCGTCCTCGGTCAGCTTGTCATACGCACCGAGGCCGTTTTCGGTCACGATCATGGGAAGATGATAGCGACTGTAGATCTCACGGAAGGTGGCACGAAAGCCCTCCGGATCGATCTCCCATCCGAATTCCGTGGTTGTCAGATTCTCATTTCTGACACTTAAGAAAACACCGGGCTCACTCTGGCCGGCCTGCTGATCGGCCTTTCTTGCAGTCTCCTCCGGAGATAATCCGTCATCCCAGGCAACCGTTGAAGTGTTGTAATAATTAAACGCGATAAAATCCGGGTGCCCCGACGCCATGATCTCCATATCACCGGGAAGGATCTCCGGGATCGCATCTTGCTCCTCCAGGAATTTCCAAACAAGATTGTTATACCGACCGAACACCGCCATATCGAGATAGAGCCAGTTACGGATCGCATTGAAATTCTGGGCAGCCAGTACATCCTTCGGCTTACAGGAGGCCGGATAGATGAGCGAGATATTCGGCGCGGGACCGATCTTTGCATTCGGCAGCATCTCATGACAGAGCTTCATGGTCTTGGCCTGAGCAAGCAGCATGTGATGATTATCCTGATACAGCTTCTTATATTTGTTTTCCACACCCGCGTAATTTCCGGTGCCGATCGCCTCACCTACCAGCGTGAGCATGTTCTGCTCGTTGATGGTCAGCCAGTACTTCACACGGTCACCGTAATTTTCAAACAGGATCCTCGCAAAGTTAACAAACTCATCCACGCTCTCACGTCGGGACCAGCCGCCCTTCTTATCAAGAGCATCCGGCAGGTCGAAATGGAACATCGTCACGAGAGGCTCGATATTGTGTCTAATGCATTCGTCAATCACATCACTGTAAAATTTGATACCCTCGGGGTTAACCTCTCCGGTTCCCTGCGGAAGGATTCGGGTCCAAGCCACGGAAAAGCGAAAGGTCTTAAATCCCATCTCCGCCATCAGAGCAATATCTTCTTTATAATGGTTGTAAAAATCCGCGCACACATCAAGCCCGCTGGTTCCGGGCGGGAGCTCCTTCGTGTCCTGCACACTCGGTCCCTTCCCGTGAGTCAGGTTTTCTCCCTCCACCTGATACGCGCTGGTGGATGCGCCCCAGAGAAAATTCTCAGGAAGCTTATGAGTTTTTGTAATGATCATGTTAACCTCCCATCATGTCTATAGAATTAGACAAATTTATACGTCTACTCGACGATATGCATCCTCTGCAGATAATTGTACAAGGCTCCGAGTAAGTTGGAATCGTTTCTGAATTTACAGGTGTCGATCCGGATCCCTCGGTACATCTCGGACAACCGACAAAGCTTATCAATATATTGCCGAACCCCTTCCATGAATTTCGGTTCCTCGCTGATCCCACCGCCAAACAGGATCACATCCGGATTCACGATCATATAGACCGTCACGGCAAGCTTTGCAACCTCAAAGTAAAAATCCTCAAGCGCCTCGATCGCATCGGCATCTCCCTCGGCCGCCATACGGTAAACATCTTCGCCCGACACCGAATCCGGCGGAAGATGTTTTTTATCCGCAACTCGGAAACAGAGACTGCTGGTTGCAACGTAAGTGGAAGAGATCGGGCTCCTCTCGTCATAAGCGCCGTATACGGAATTGATCTCCTCGATCGACCTGTAGCTGTCCAGTCGATTCTTATCCACATGCGTCAGGAAGTAGGAGAGCTCTCCGGCGATCATATCCTTTCCGTGATAGACCTTACGGTCGATAATGATACCGCCGCCCACACCTGTCCCGAGGGCGATCACAACCGCATTGTTCGCTTCCTGCGCATTTCCTTTCCAGACCTCGGCTAAGGCAGCAGCCTTCGCATCGTTTTCCAGTGTCACCGGAACTTGATCACAGGCCGCGGAAATAAGCTCGGAGAGCGCTGTATCTTTCAGGTAGCTGATGGCACCGCCGTTATAAACGTAACCGCGCTCGCAATCGATACGCCCGGGCAGATCCATGGCGATTCCCTCAATCTTTTCCGACTGCTTTTTTTCCTCATACACATCTGCAATGGTCTTCACAAAATCCTGCACGGTCTTATCCTGCTGAATCGGTGTTTTTGTCTTTCCCTTTTGGATGATCTCGCCGTCTGCCGTCATCAACGCATGCTTGATATAGGTTCCGCCCACATCGAATACAAGATACATAATGGCTCCTCCTATTAATAATCAAAAAAGGCAGCCTATGCTGCCCGAACGTTCCCGAGGTGATTCGAACACCCGACCTACCGCTTAGGAGGCGGTCGCTCTATCCAGCTGAGCTACGAGAACACGTTGTCCGCGCAGAGAAATAGGTTCCTCGGTCTGCATCAGTCAACAAACCATATTTTATCGGATTTGATAAAAAAAGTAAAGAGTATTTTTGGATGGTTTACTAATTAGAGAAAAGGTGGTACAATGAGTATCGCAAAAAAAGGGTATAAACCCGGAAAGGTGATCACATGAAAAAGAAGACAGGTTCCACACTGACTATCAGCGCAGTTGCCTTTATCGCAGCGCTTTTGGTAGACTTATATCTGATCCTCGTGTATCCGACACTGGTAGAGGTGATCATCCCGGTATCTCTGATCGTGATCGTTGACACCTACTTCATGGTGGATGCGATCCTGGCCAAGGTGGATGACATCGCTTCCATCAGCATAGACAAGACCAACGAGCTGACCAAGGTGGAAAAGGGCATCTACTCCGTAGCAAAACGCGAGGAGACTGCCAGAAACCAGAGCATGTCCGCATTGCTTGATCTCTTACTTGAACTGAAGGAAGAAAATGCCACACTGATGCACGAGCTTTCCGAACAGGACAAGCTCCTTGCAAAGGCAAACATAAAGAAAGCGCAGGATAATACTGCGAATCTGCTTACCAGCAGTGAACACATCGCGGAGCTCCTTGCAAAGATCGCAAGCGAGAATGCGGATTCCAAAGCTGAGACTGTCGAGATCTTAAACGACATCTGCAAGGCATTGGAAGAGAGAAACGAAACTACAAACGGAGAGAGCGGCAGTTCCTTAAAGGCACTGAAGGAAGTAATCTAGTCGCAAACGAAACATGGAATACATTGTTTTTGATCTCGAGTGGAATCAAAGCTCCGGCGGTAGCGAGTACGAGAACCCGCGCATGCCCTTTGAGATCATCGAGATCGGTGCAGTCAAGCTCGATAAAAAACTTAACATCATAGATACCTATTCCAGCATCGTCAGACCCAGGTTGTACAAAAAGCTGCAGCCGCACATCAAGGCGATCTTAAGCTACGATGAAAAAACGCTGCGTTCGGGCAGGCCCTTCGACATGGTATGCCGCGAATTCTTAAAGTGGTGCGGGGACGATTACATCTTCTGTTCATGGGGCAGCATGGATCTAAGCTACCTGCAGAACAACATGGATTACTACTACATGAAGCCCTTTCCCACGCCGCTGAAATATTACAATATCCAGCAGATCTATGCGGATATCGAGGACGCGGACGGAGCCATCGTGAAACTGGAAAAGGCTGTGGATCACCTGTACATCCCGAAGGACCGACCCTTCCACTCGGCCGTCAACGATGCCTACTACACCAGTCTGGTGTTGTCTCAGCTTGCGCCGAAGGATCTGCAGGATCGATACAGCTACGATGTGTATCATAATCCGAAGGAAAAGGACGACGAGATCGTTTCCTACCACAAGAATTATTTAGAGCACATCACGAGAGAGTATAACAACAAGAAAGAGGCCGTTGCCGACAAGGAGGTACTGACACTTTACTGTTACCGCTGCGGCAGAAAGGTTTCTAAAAAGGTCAAATGGTTTGCCAACACCGGAAACTCTTACATCTGCGTGGGCAAGTGCTGGCACAACGGACTGATGACCGGAAAAATACGCTTCAA
>OMRF01000252.1 GCA_900313435.1 uncultured Lachnospiraceae bacterium
AGTGGGGGAGAGTTTTCTCCCCCACAAGCCTTCGAATAATCATTTAGTTTTATCGGATTTTCAAGAAAGGGGGGAGAAGAGATGAAGGAGTTTTCCGCCGGCAGGAAGGCGGGGTCGCTCGCGATCCTTTTTGCCGGCATAGCAATTCTCGTCGGCGCGTTGGTCTTTGACGGCATCGCGAACTCCGGTGGATATGATTTCCCGGGGCGCGGAGCAATGCTGATCTGCGGTATCCTTATCACCATCGTCGGCATTTATCTGTTTCCTACGCTGAAACACCATAGGACGATAGTCTATGGATTGTTCCTGTTTCCGCTTCTATTCACGTTCCTGCTCACGGTCATCATCCCGATGTGCTTTGGTATAGCATATTCCTTTACTGACTGGAACGGGATCAGGCTTACAAAGGTAGTCGGTTTCAGCAATTACATCGCGATGTTCAAGAGACCGGAGTTCCTTTGGTCCATTATAGTTACCTTCCTCTTCGTGTTACTGAACGTCATACTCGTGAACCTTATCGGATTCCTTCTGGCGCTTCTTTGCACTACGAAGATCAAGGCTCTCAGCTTTTTCAGGGCATCCTATTTCCTTCCGAACCTGATCGGAGGCATCGTCCTCGGTTATGTCTGGAAGTTCATCTTCAACAAGGTCCTTACACAGATCATGAATACGGATACGTCGATGCTGACCTCGTCGGGCACCGCGTTGATCGCGATAGTCGTGGTGTATATCTGGCAGTACGGTGGATATATAATGCTGATCTATATCACAGGACTCACCGGAGTGCCTGCGGATACCCTTGAGGCAGCTTCCATCGACGGTGCGAACGCATGGCAGACACTGACAAAGATCAAGATACCCATGATAGCGCCCACCATCACGATCTGCACCTTCCTGACGCTGACCAGCGCCTTCAAGCAGTTCGATGTGAACCTCGCGTTGACGAATGGCTCGGGCTCGGTGGATTTCTTCGGGCATTACATAACGAACGGAAGCGAGATGCTGGCACTGAACATTTATCATACGGCCTTTACGGAGAACAATTACGCTCTGTCGCAGGCTGAATCAGTGCTGTTCTTCATTATCCTTGCCGTCGTCTCGATCATTCAGGTCAGGGCCTCGAACAAGAAGGAGGTGAGCCTGTAATGAACAGAAAAGCGAAAAAATCGACCCTTCTTATTCAGACAATAATAGCCATAGTCATAGCTATATATGTGCTCTTCCCCTTCTATATGGTCGTCGTGAACTCCATGAAGTCGACCACGGGGATAGTCAATGACCCGCTGACTCCCGCGGGAGCGGATTTCGCAACCTTTATCGCAAATCTTTCGGGAGTTATAAATAACGACTACTTCCTGTTCTGGAAGGCCTTTGCCTGCTCGGTCGTCATCACGGTGGTTTCCGTGCTGCTTTTGAATCTCTTCGGAGCGATGGCAGGCTGGGTTATTTCAAGAAATCAGAAGAAGAAATGGGCGAGCGCGATCTACTTCACCTTCATAGCTTCGATGATAATCCCCTTCCAGGTGGTCATGCTTCCCCTCGTTGCGAACTTCAAGAAGATAGGCGATTTCATAGGGATAAAGATGAATTATTCCATCCCCGGTATTATCTTCGCTTATCTTGGTTTCGGCGGAGCGATGACGGTGTTCATCCTGACAGGCTTTATAAAAGGTGTGCCCTATGATCTTGAGGAGAGCGCGTCTATAGACGGCTGCTCGCCCGAGGGAACCTTCTTCAGGATCATCTTCCCGCTCTTGAAGCCCGTTATTATGACGGTCACTATACTTAACGGTATGTGGATCTGGAACGACTTCCTTCTTCCTTCCATGATGCTGGGACTTGACGGGGAGTTCAAGACGATACCGGTGGCTGTCCAATCCTTTGTAGGGAGCTACGTTACCGAATGGAACATGATAATGGCCGCGGCATTGCTCGCGATGGTGCCGATGGTCATAGTTTTCCTCTTCGCGCAGAAACAGATCGTTCGGGGAATGATAGACGGCGCGGTAAAGGGATAATAACTTTCATTATTTTCTCCTCTTCTCCAAAAGAGTGGGCGCGAAGGCGTCCGCTCTCTTATTTTCTTACCGCTTTCAGCATGCATATGGGGTGACCGGCAGATGAGAATCTTTCCTCGTATTCGGTCATTATGTTTCCTTTCGAAAGAACAGGGTCATTGTGAAGGTCAAAGGTCTTTTCGGTGAGCTCAAAATCAGGATGCGACATTATTTCTTCGAGGGAGAAATCAAAAAGATCCCTGTTGTCGGTTTTGAAGCAGAGTAAAGCTTTAGGAAGCAGCAGTCGTCCGTAGATATCCAGATGCTTTGAGGAGGTGAGCCGGCGCTTTGCATGACGGGCCTTCGGCCACGGATCGGAAAAATTCAGATAGATCCTGTCTATCTCTCCGGGCTCAAACCAGCTTTCCATGTTTTCAGCGCTCCCGCAGATGTAGGAAAGATTGGGAAGCGGGTCATTTTCAAGCTTTTTCACGCCCTTTACAAGCACGCTCTCGTAGCGGTCGCAGCCCACAAAGAAGATATCCGGATTCTGAAAGGCGTTCTCGTGGATGAAGCGGCCTTTTCCGCAGCCGATCTCGATATAGAGAGGCTTTCCGTCGGTGATCATTGTCTTCCAGCGCCCGGGCTTTGCCTCGGGATCGGAGATCGTGAAGATCGAGTTCATTACAGCTTCTTCGGCGCCTTTGACGTGTTTTAAGCGCATTATTTATGTTCCTTTCTCAAAACATTTTGCCACTTGTAAAAAAATAAATTGCCAAAAAGTGCGGCAACGGATATATTTAAAATATGAAAAAATTATTTTTTAAGAGAGTGATCGCCTTTGCTGCGGCTCTCGTAATGGCTGTTACCCCCATAAATTATGTAAAAGCGGCTCCGTCTGAGGGCTACTGGCCTTCCGGTATCAGCATAGCCGACTCCGAGGAGACCGCATTTGTCCTCGAGGAAGAGACCGGGACGGTTCTCTACGACTGCAGAGGTGATGAAAAGCATTATCCTGCTTCCATCACGAAGGTTCTGACCGCCCTGATCGCTGTGGAAAGGGGCAATCTGAACGATATCGTGACCTATTCAAAGGACGCTATCTACAAGGTCGAGGCCGGGAGCTCCTCCATAGGCCGTGATGTCGGTGAGCAGATGACCCTCGAGCAGTGTCTCTACGCGTTGATGCTCGAATCCTGCAACAACACCGCCTATGCGATCGCCGAGCATATTGGAGGGACCTTCGACAACTTCATCAATATGATGAACGAGAAGGCGGCTTCCCTGGGCTGCGTGAATTCCCATTTCGCGAATCCCCACGGGCTTCCGGACGAGAATCATTATACCACAGCTCATGATATGGCGCTGATCGCAAGAGAGGCCTTCAAGCACGAGGAATTCCGCCGCTTCTGCGGTACCGGAAAATATACCATTCCGCCGACGAATAAGCATTCCGAGAATACCTATCTGAGGAATCACCACGGGATGCTCTATCCCTACAGGACATCGGATTATCTATATGAATACTGCAAGGGCGGAAAGACGGGCTACACTCAGGTTGCGAAGAACACTCTCGTAACCTTTGCCGAAAAGGACGGACTTACGCTCGTCTGCGTGATAATGCATGCCGGCGCGTCGCAGCATTACAAGGATACAACCGCGCTCTTTAATTACTGCTTCGACAATTTCGCTGCGACACCCATAACCGATACCGAGGATGTATTCGGAAATGAAGGGCTCTCCTCAAAGGGGGTTCTTGCTGCCGGTTCACCGCCGCTTGAAGTTGAGGCGGGCGGGATCTGCGTGCTCCCGAAAAACGTGAGCTTTTCGGAGACTGAGAGAACTCTTGTGGTTACTCCGTCTGTTTCGGATCCCGATCAGGCCGGACTCTTGAAATATACCTACGCAGGGCGCGATGTCGGTTACGCAACCGTGAAATACAGCAGCGAAGGCGTATTGAACCAGCAGGGCCTTCCGGGAGGCGAGATCGCGAAGACTGTTCTCGGAAACGGCATGGAAGAAAAGCCGGATGAGGTCATAAAGATAGATCCTCTCACGATAGTCCTGGTCGTTGTTGCGGCTGTCGGGGTAGTGGTTCTTATCACTCTGCTGATAATAAGGGCAAGGAGTCCGGTATCCCAGAGGAAAAGGAAGACCCATTACAGCGGCAAGCGTTCCGATTCAGGATATAAAGAGATCAGAAACCGCATCGGGGGTCCCGCGGAAAGAGTCAAGGGCCGGAGGAAGAGTCACGACCTTACGAGCACGAATATTCATTCCGACAGCTACATAAAGAAGTGACTTCTTCACAGCAGGGCTGAAAGCCGAAGCTTCAGAGCCTCCTTTTGCGGGGTGAAAAACATTATCCCGTTTGTGCAGGGCATAAGAGCCGTGAATTTTCCGGAAAGATATTCAAGGCGGGATAATCTTTCGGCGATATAGGGGATCCTGTAGCGCTCGTCCGGGTCGATCTCGATGAATACGGTTTCAAGAGGAGCGTCCGTCCCGTTGTCTGCGATGACAGCGCCCGAGGTCTTCATCAGAGAGGAGAGATCTTCCTCGTCACGGGCATTGGCCTTTGTTTTCCCGACAATATAGAAGCCGTCAGGATCCTTTGCCATATCCATCTCATGTATCGCGCGCTGGATCTGCTTTTTGAGACCAGGGCTCGCCGGATAGAGCGACTCAAAGTACGACATGAAATCCGAGGAACTTTTGAAATGGAGATTTTTCCCGTTTTCAAGAGTTTCGGTCATCAGGATGCGGCGGATCGCCTTTTCACAGTCGACGCGAGAGGGGCCGCGCCTTTCTCTGTCCTCAAGCGGGGATCCTTCCGAAATGGTGGAGATCGGTTTTGAATCCATATTATTACTCCCAAAAAAAGACATAGTTTTCTGTCCTTTCAACAATATAATACAAGAAAAATAAAAATTCAACCAGGAGAAGACATTTGATCCAGGAAGCTGAAAAGATCCCGATGGATCGGGAAGAAAAGAAGACCTATGATTTCGAGAGGATAGAAGCCCTCATCGAGGAGGGCGGAGGACTCGTAAAGACCGGAGATATCCTTGCGCTTGGGATAGATTACAGGCGTATACTCAAGTTTACCGAGGAGGGGCTGCTCCACAGGGTGAAGAGCGGTTATTATTCTCTCGGGAAGGGTGGATATTCGGAGGTTGAAATGGTGAGCGCCATGTTTCCGGACGGGGTGCTGACACTGGAGGCCGGGCTTTACGCCCAGGGTTATCTTTCCGTGAAGCCATCCCACTGGTGCATAGCGATAAGCAAGAATACCTCGAAATCGAGGTTTGCCATAGATTATCCCGTGCTTGTCCCTTATTATTCTACGGACGCTGTTTTGAGTCTTGGCGTAGAAGAAAAGACATTTGATGGCGTCTCGATGAAGGTCTATACCATTGACCGTCTCATCTGTGATGTCCTGAAATATGAGGAAAGAATGGAGCACGAGGATTTCAGAAAAGCGGTCCTTGCCTATATAGCGGACCGGAAAAAGGACGTGGAGAAGCTGAAAAAATTTGCCGCGGAGAGGAAGGTATCCCGGAAGGTGCGGGATATGATAGGGGTGTGGCTCTGAATGCAGGAGAGTAATGACCTTGAAAAGCTCCTTCAGGGGCGGGTCACGGAAAGTATGGTGCTTCGGATCGGAAGGTCGAAGTTCGGCACCTGTCTCTGGCTTTTGTCATATCCCGGAAAGCTGAAAAAGAGCCTTTCCTACGTTTACAGGCCGGATGAAAAAATAATGGCGCGCGACGGGTTTATGCCCGGGCAGTCATTCTCGGCACCGGGTTTTCTGGAAGCATTTCTTTCCTATATAAAACTCATCATGGCTCCGGATTTTATTCTCGATGAAAAAAAGGTGGAGGCGTCAAACGATCATATCAGGATAGAGGCGGAGGTGCTGGAGGACGGCGTCACCATGCCGCTGATACTGAATTTCACCGAAAATAACGAGGAGATCGCGCCCGAAAAGATAAGATTTAAACCGAAAACGATTTCGGACCCTCCGGTCGATATTTTCATCTTCCCGGCCGAAAGAAGAGCTGCCCTTATTATGGCGGGTGTGCTGAAGAGTCTTGAATATACCAATGATTTCGGACAGTTTGCAGAGCTTTATGACATCGCATCAAACATCCCCTGTGACGGGACCCTGCTTTTTGTAAGCATGAAGAGGGCTTTGCAGGCAAAAGAGGTAGAGCTCACTTCGGGAAGGAGAAGCTGTTTTGAGACCTTCTCCGCTGACAGGAGGATGAAAAAGCGCTGGGAGCAGTACAAGAAGAGAAACGAGCTCTCCATTACCTGGGAAGAGCTTTTGAATGAGCTCAAGGCCTTTTTTGATCCCATATTTGAGGCGATAGCTTCAGAGGAGGAGGGAAGGAGTTTCTTCGGAGATTGGATTCCGGAGCTTGGGAGGTATCTCGATGCCTGATTCCGGAAGGTGGCTTGACCTTGAGCTCGAAGCTTATTCTGACAAAAATAATTGTCCCATGCACATGCCGGGACATAAACGAAAGTCTTTGATTGACTTTAAATTAAGCCCGTTTTCCTATGATATTACGGAGATAGAGGGCTTCGATAACCTCCATCGCCCCGAAGGTCTCATAAAGGAGCTGGAGGAAAAGATCAGGTGCCTTTATGGTGTAAAAGCCGCTGTCCTTACAGTCGGAGGCTCTACTGTCGGCGTTCTGTCTTCGATCTGTGCCATGGCAGCTCCCGGGGCAGGAGCCGTCATCGCAAGGAACTGTCACGCATCGGTTTATCACGCCCTGCTGCTTCAGGGACTTACAGTCGAATATGCCATCCCTGATAAGGACGGTTCCGTAAGTCCCGATTCAGTAAAGGCAGCGATAGATTCCCTTCTTAAGAAAGGTGTGTCGCCCGCCCTGGTCGTTATAACATGCCCGACCTATGAGGGCGTGATGAGTGATGTTGCGAGGATAGTAGAGGTTTCCCGGTCTTCCGGAGCCCGGCTTTTTGTTGACAGTGCCCACGGGGCACATCTTTTAGGCTTTGAAAGTGACTTTTTTCCGGAAAATCCCGTAAAGTCCGGAGCAGACGCTGCTGTGGTCTCATTTCACAAGACGCTTCCGGCGCTTACGATGACATCGGCGATCCTTATTAATAATGAAGAACTTCTTCCCGGCATAAGGGCAGCCCTTGATATATTTGAGACCAGCTCGCCCTCCTATCTTCTTATGGCTTCCGTCTCAAAGATGGTGAGACTCCTTTACGAGGAAGGCGAAGTCCTGATGAAGGAATACAGGGCCCGGCTCGAGAGGTTTTATCAAATTGTCAGACAATTTAACGATCCCGGGGTTTTGTCGTTTAAGAGGCGCGACCCAGGAAAAATCGTTATAGTTTCAAATAGAGACATTTCAAACAGTCTTAGAGACCGATTCGGGATAGAGCTTGAAATGGCTGCGGAGGGTTATTTCCTCGCCATGACCTCCCTTTGTGACGGTGATGAGGATCTCGGGAGGCTGGCGGCTGCTCTTGAGCAGCTTGATTGGGACAACAAATCAACGGGAGATGTTGGAGTAAAGACACAGGAAGTAGTCTTTTTCGAAAAAAAGACAATTCCGAAGCAGCTACTTAGTATCCGCAATGCGTATTATTCTGAAAAAGAGGAGCTTCCATTAAAGGAAGCACAAGGCAGGATAGCGGCCGACTTTATTTTTGATTTCCCACCGGGGATCCCTTTCCTTGTCCCGGGCGAGGTCATAGAAGGACCGTTCAAAAATCCCGATCGGATCATAAAGGTGGTTAAGGATTAAAGATGCCATGACTTACATTTTCTGCGTAATAGGAAAGAGCTCTACCGGAAAGGATACGGTCTTTGACCTTCTCCTTAATGACAGCAGCCTTTCCCTCCAAAAGATAGTGACCTACACCACCCGCCCCATAAGGGCCGGGGAGACAGACGGGCGGGAATATTTTTTCGTTGATGAAGACGAGGAGGAGCGCCTGTCAAAGGAAGGAAAGATAATTGAGCGGCGAAGCTATGACACAGTCTACGGGAAGTGGGATTATTTCACCGTAAATGACGGCCAGATCGAGGTCTCTGAAGGTCAGGACAAATGCTACATCGTTATCGCGACGCTGGAATCCTTTGCAAGGCTTAAGAATTTCTATAAAAATGTGAAAGTGGTGCCGATATACATTTATGTAGAGGATGGGATCAGACTCCTTCGGGCGCTGGAGCGTGAAAGAGCGCAGAAGGTGCACAGATATGACGAGATGTGCAGGCGTTATCTCGGGGATATGAAGGATTTTTCCGATGAGAAGCTGAAGGAGTGCGGGATAGACCATTATTTTGAAAACGAGGATTCACAGAGAACGGCCGATGAGATAGCTTCATATATCAGGTCGGTTCAAAGAGGCGGATGAATGGATAATATCAGAGTAAACAATATCGAAAGCGCGAACCAGACTTCTGTTTCTGAAAAGCCGAGGGAAACAAGCGATGAGTTCAAGTTCACGCTGGAATCCCGTATAGAGGATGTGGAACTGAAGGAACGCCTTTCTTCCATGATGGATTCCATCGAAAAGCAGGGAAAGAAGCTTTCCGAGCACATGGACATCCGCGATATGAAGCAGTACCGCGCCTCTGTAAAGGAATTCATAAATGAGATAGTAAACCGCTCCCACAAGTTTTCAAGGGAGAATTTCCTTGACAGGCGGGGGCGCCATAGGGTTTACGGGATGATAAGGCTCGTTGACAAGAATCTTGACGAGCTTGCCACTGAACTTGTAAAGGACGAAAAGGATCATATAGCCATACTCGGACATATCGATGAGATCCGGGGGCTGCTCATAGATATTTCAACATGAGATTTTCCGAGATAATCGGGCAGGATGCCGTAAAAAAACATCTGATCAGTACTGTATGTGCAAAGAAGGTCAGGTCGGCTTATATCTTTGACGGAGAAGAGGGCTCGGGGAAAATGATGGCGGCGAAAGCCTTCGCCTCCTTTATCCTCTGCGAGAACGGGCCTTATTCCGGTGCGCCGGGGAGCGAAAACGTTTTCGATTCCTGCGGGGAGTGCCCCTCCTGCAAGAGGATAATGCATGACAATTCCCCCGATGTCATATATGTGACCCATGAGAAGACCGTAGTCTCCGTCGATGACATCAGGGAGCAGGTTTCGGATACCATAAGCGTACGTCCTTATGTCTCGAAGAAAAAGATCTACATTATCGATGACGCGGAGAAGATGAACAACCAGGCGCAGAATGCGCTTTTAAAGACTCTTGAGGAGCCGCCGGAGTACGCCGTCATTATCCTACTTTCAAAGAATGCCTGGTCCTTCCTTCCCACCGTGCTTTCGCGATGTGTGAAGCTTTCGATGAAACCGCTTCTCATGGAAGAGATACAGGCCTACCTCATGAAGAACAAGGCTCTTCCGGATTATATGGCAAGGCTTTTTGCGATGTTTTCGCAGGGAAATCTCGGGAAAGCGCTGGATGCGTCATCTGACGAGGGTTTCATAGAAAAGAGGGGATCCGTAGTCGAGCTCATGCGGTCGATAAAGGGCAAGCCCCTGTACGAATATTCGGAAAAGGCGGCTCTTCTTGCTTCGGACAAGGAAGGGCTTCCGCAGTTTTTTGATCTGCTTTCGCTTTGGTACAGGGATGTGTTATTATATAAGAGCTGTCGTGATGAGAGCCGTCTCTGTTATCAGGACGAAAGCTTTACCATAAGGCAGCAGGCGAAAGATCTGAGTTATCAAAGACTCAACCTCATCTTTGACGCGATCGACGAGGCAAAGATGAAGATCGGCTTCAATGTCCGGGCGGACGTGACGCTGACCGGGCTGTTTTCAGTTTGCAGTATTTGACTTAAGGAAAGACAAAGTGGACGAGATCATTACAAAAGAAGATAAAGGCTTTGGATCCGTAGAGGATCTTATGCGCCTTGATGGAGCGCTTGAAGGCGCGGAATATATGGAAACCGAGGAAAATGAGGATGTGGAGGCTCTCGAGGAGCTTGAAAGGCTTGACAGAGACACATCTCCCGGCGGGGATGAGAAGGAACAGGAGATAAAATCTCACGTTGAGGAAAGCTCCGAGACTATGCGGGTTGTGAGCATTGCCTTCAGAAACGAGGGCAAGCGCCTTTTCAGATGTCCCGAGGATATGACATTAAGGACCGGAGACAACGTGATCGTCGAGACTGCCCGCGGGCTTTCGATGGGTTCGGTTGCCATGCCTCCCGTGGATTTTCCCTCCGGAAAGGTTCAGTCCCGTGACGAGAAGATAATACGTATCGCTACGGATATTGACATGGACCAGGAGGCCGAAAACAGGATGCATGAGCGCGAGGCCTTTCTGATATGCAGGCAGAAGGTAGGCGAGCACGGTCTTGAGATGAATCTGGTCCAGTCGGAATACACCTTTGACAGGAGCAAGCTGCTCTTCTATTTCACTGCGGACGGAAGAGTTGATTTCAGGGAGCTTCTGAAGGATCTCGCCTCAACCTTCCATACAAGGATCGAGCTTCGACAGATAGGCGTCAGAGATGAGACAAAGGTTCTGGGCGGGATAGGCATCTGCGGCCGCGAGGTCTGCTGCAGGACCTATTTAAAGACCTTCGCGCCGGTTTCGGTAAAGATGGCCAAGGAGCAGAATCTTTCGCTGAATCCGACCAAGATATCAGGAGTCTGCGGGAGGC
>OMRF01000251.1 GCA_900313435.1 uncultured Lachnospiraceae bacterium
ATTTATAGCGAATCCGTAAACCTTTTGAAGGCTTCCCTCCCCTTTTCATCATCCTTGAAGACTCCGGCTGAAAGGAGGACCTGAAGAAAGACCTCTCCTATCTCGTCCTTCAGTATGTCTGTCACATTATCCTTATTAAGATCAGTATGCCTTTTCATTATATCTTCAGCCCAGGCAGCGTGCTTTGAGAGGGTCTCGTCCTTCTGAAGGTCAGCCCCCGAAAGCATGGCTTCCGATAAAGCATTTATCTCTGTCTTAAGCCGCGCCGGAAGGACTGCAAGTCCCATTACTTCTATCAGACCGATATTTTCCTTCTTGATATGATGAAGCTCCTCGTGGGGATGGAACAGCCCTAAGGGGTGCTCCTTTGTGGTGATATTGTTCCGAAGCGCAAGATCCATCTCATAAACATCCCCGTGCTTTCTTGCTATCGGAGTGATGGTATTATGAGGCTCTCCGTCAGTCTCCGCAAAGATGAAGGCTTCCTCATCGGTATAGGATCTCCACTTCATAAGTATCCTGTCCGCAAGCTCAATAAGAGCCTTCCTGTCCTTTGAGTTCAGTCTGATCACGGAAAGCGGCCATTTGAGGACTCCGCAGGAGACCTCAGGGAAACCGTCCACTGAAAACTCTCTTGTTATACCTGCCTTTTCCATGGCAAAAACATATCTCCCGCCCTGGAAATGATCATGGGTAAGTATGGAGCCTCCTACTATAGGAAGATCCGCATTGCTCCCCAGAAAATAATGAGGGAAGGTATCTACAAAATCAAAGAGCTTTATGAATGCAGCCTTGTCTATCTTCATAGGAACGTGCTCTGAATTAAAGACTATGCAGTGCTCGTTGTAGTAGACATAGGGACTGTACTGAAAACCGAAATCAAGATCATTTACCCTTATCGGTATCACACGAAGATTCTCCCTCGCGGGATGATCCGCCCTTCCGGCATAGCCTATGTTTTCCATGCACAGCTGACATTTCGGATAAGCTGACTGCTTCTGGTTCTTCGCAGCAGCAATGGCCTTCGGATCCTTTTCAGGCTTTGAAAGGTTTATCGTAATGTCAAGGGTTCCATAGGGCGAATCATAGGTCCAGCGCATATCGCGGGCTATACGATCCGTTCTTATATAGTTTATATCCCTGCAAAGCTCATAGAAATAATCGGTGGCATCCTCCGGAGATTTTTTATATTTATCCCAGAAGATCCTGTTGACCTCAGAAGGCCGCGGAGTTATAGCGTTCATGAGCTTTGTGTCAAAGAGATCCCTGAAGGTGACGGAATCTTCCACAAGCCCTCTCTTTACTCCTTCATCACAAAGATATTCAAGTATCTTGGGAAGTGCGACATCTTCTTTTCCTTCCTTATCGTCATCAAGAAACTCACTTTCCTTCATGATGTCAAGCAGGAGATTTCTTGAATAGAATCTTTCCGATTCATCGATCAGTCCCTTTGAAATTCCGTATTCGACGAGCTTTTCGATATAGTATGACAACATTTTATTTCCCCTTTCTCTGCTGTGCCCTTTTTTTCATCTCCCCGGCGTCCTTTATGACCGTGTCCGTTATGGAGTCGCCGCCTATCATCCTGGCAAGTTCCATTACACTCTCATCCTCCGAAAGACTTCGCACGGCAGAGTGAGTCTTTCCGTCCGTGACAGTCTTTTCAGTGAGAAGATGGTTGTCCGCCATTGCCGCGATCTGCTGAAGATGGGTGATACAGATGACCTGCCGCTCACTTGCTATATCAGAAAGCTTTTCAGCGACTCTTGCCGCGGTGATCCCGCTTATTCCGGCGTCTATCTCGTCAAATATCATGGAATCGACATCAAGGAAATCCGCGGAAACGCTCTTAAGCGCAAGCATGATCCTTGAGAGCTCACCCCCGCTGGCACAGTCTATGAGCGGTACCATAGGCTCTCCCGGATTCATTGAGATGAAAAATTCCGCCTCGTCCTTTCCGTTTGAGGAATAATCCTTCGCCTCTGAAAACCGTGTCTCAAAGCGGCAATCAAGAAAATTAAGATCTGAAAGAGCATCGATCACAAGAGGCGAAAGACGGTCGGAAGCTTTCTTTCTGAGAGTGCTCACTTCATCCGAGAGTCCTTTAAGTTTTTGCTCTGCCTTTTCAAGCTTATTTTTCAGTTCTTCCATGAAAGCGTCATGGTCAAGGAGATTTGAAAGCTCTTCCTTTTTTTCGGAAAGAGAAGAAAGGATATCCTCTATAGTCCGTCCGTACTTTCCCTTTAAGGCGTTTATGGTATCAAGGCGCAAGGATACTTCATTAAATCTCTCCTCGGAAAAATCGCTCCCCTCTATGTAGCTTTTCAGTTCCCGAAGCGTATCCGAAAGCAGGGATTCCGCATCGGAAAGCTGGGAAAGTGCGCCTTTAAGCTTTTCATCAAAACCCTGCGCAAGTGCTAATCCTCTTTCCGCCCGTCCTGTGGCTTCTATCGCTCCATTATCACCGTCAAGTGCTGCCATACTTTCAGAAAGGGCTTCCCTGATCTTTTGTCCGTTCTGAAGGACGGAAAACTCCTTCTCGATCTCCTCGTCCTCTCCGACTCTTAAGGCAGCCGATTCTATCTCTTCGATCTCGTGAGTCAAAAGCTCTGTCTTTCTTTCCCGGAGTATCTCATCAATATCCTGGGAGTCATATTTTTCCTTCAGCGAAGAGTATTGAGTATAGGCTTCTTTCAGTGCCTTCTTTTTTTCTAAGAGCTCTTTACCGCCGAATGAATCTATGAACTCCAGATGCTTTGATCTCTTAAGGAGCGACTGATGCTCCTTTTGTCCGTAGATATCAAGAAGTATCTCTCCGCAGGTTGCAAGGAGCGGGGCCGGAACAGTCTCTCCGTTTATCTTTGCCTTAGACTTTGATGCCCCTATCCGCCGCGACAGTATAACCTCATCATCAATGACGGGGATATCAAGACTTTTTAGCCTTTCCTTTTCGCTTTCATTAACGGAAAAGACTACCTCCGCGAAGCAGTCTTTGTCATCATCCCTGATCATCTCCTTTTTGACCTTCCCGCCAAGGGTAAGGGAAAGGGCGTTCAATAATATTGATTTTCCTGCTCCGGTCTCTCCCGTTATCACATTGAAGCCCTTTGTGAAGGAGATATCCGCCCTGTCAATGAGGGCGTAGTTTTCTATATGAAGATCTTCTATCATACCTTAGAAGCCGCCCTCCTCTCTGAATTTCTTGGATATCCTCTCGAGGAAGTTCATCTTGGAAAGCCTGATCATCCTCACCTTTTCCTTTGCTTTCCTGATCACTGCCCTGTCGTCGGGAGAAAAGACGGTTGAGCCGGGGCCGCTGCCGTCAAAGCAGATACGTGCCCGCTCAATGGTATGTGTCCTCCGGGGTCTGATCTCGATAGCAACTTCCGCTTCATCGGGAAGCACAATGCTTCTTGAAAGGAGTGTGTGCGGATTTAATGGTGTGAGCAGGATAAGCTCCGTAAGAGGATCCACTATTGGGCCCTTCGCGGAAAGATTGTAAGCTGTCGAGCCGGTAGGCGTGGATATGATCATCCCGTCACCCTTCAACTGAAAAAGAACAGTCCCGTTCACATATACTATCATCTCTATGACCTGCGTCGAATTTTCGGATGAGATGACAATGTCGTTTAAGGCTATATGTTTATTATCTTCATCTGAGTTGAGATGCCCTTCGAGCATCATCCTCTCTTCTATCTCGTAACTGCCCAAAAAGAGACTGTCTATCGCTTCAAGCACGGTTTCACTGTCTAGATCGCAAAGGTAACCTAAATGCCCCAGATTAACGCCAAGGAGCGGTATCTTTTTTTCCACCGTCCTTTTTGCAGTCCTTATCAACGCTCCATCTCCGCCGATGGTAAAGATGCATTCGCATTCCTTTGAGAGCGATATTCCTTCATCCGAGCCTTTCTCCGGCTCTATGATGATCTCAGCAAAGCCGCCCATTCTCTTGATCTTTTCTTCCATCTGCCTTGCGACAGACATGTATTTTTCGCGGGCGTCACGGATAATGATACTGAAATTTTTCAATTTTTCCTCCAAATGATCTTGGGCTATTTCAGCGTTTGGAACGCTTCAGCCACAACATTTTCAATGCTATCGGAAAAAAGTTCATTTTGGGATGCTGAAACAAAAACCAGGTATTCTATATTCCCCTCAGGTCCCCTGATGGGAGAGAAGGAAAGTCCTTTCACATAAAAGCCTGACTCTTTTATGTATGAAAAGACCTTGTTAATGACTTCAATGTGGATATCGGGGTCTCTTACTACCCCCTTCTTTCCAACCTTTTCTCTTCCTGCCTCAAACTGCGGTTTGATAAGGCAGACGCCCTCTCCGTCATCCTTCATTATAGGCCGCACTGCAGGAAGTACCTTTGAAAGAGATATGAAGGACACGTCGCAGGAAAAGAAATCCATCCTTTCTTCTATATCGGAAGGCTTCAGATAACGAAAATTAGTGCGTTCCATCACGGTGACTCTGTCATCTGTGCGGAGACTGTAATCAAGCTGTCCGTAGCCCACATCAACTGATGTGACATGACCGGCCCCGTTTTGCAGCATGCAGTCCGTAAAGCCTCCGGTAGAAGCACCTATATCGATGCAGCACTTATTTGAAAGATCTATCTGAAAGCACCGGATCGCCTTTTCGAGCTTGAAACCGCCGCGGCTCACATAGGGCATTTTTTCCCCGACAATCTCTATCTTTGAATCAACGGGAAAGGTCATCCCGGGCTTGTCCTCAAGACTTGAGTCAACCCTTATCTTTCCCTCCATTATAAGGCGCTTTGCCTGCTCTCTTGATGGAGCAAGTCCCTTTTTTAAGACCAGGATATCAAGCCTTTCCTTTTCCATCGGCACTCACTTTTTCTCTGATCGCCTGATATATGCCCTTGGGTGAAAGCGAATGATCATCATAAAGCTCATTGCAGTCACCCTGTGGTATGAACTCATCCGGGAAGCCAAGCCTTAAAAAATCTCCTTTGTAACCGGTGCTCAATAGATATTCGCCTACCTTTGAGCCGAAGCCGTTTGTGACCACATTGTCTTCGACTGTCACTATAAGGGAAGCATCAGACACCTTATCAAGAAGGTCGGTATCTATCGGTTTTACAAAACGGGCGTTTACTAGAAGTGCTCCGATTTTATCATCCTTCAGAAGTGAAAGTGCGTGATATGCGTTCTCGACCATCCTGCCAAGGGCTAAGATGACGACGCCGCCTTTTCCTTTCCTTGTGTCCTCGATCACTTCCGATCTTCCCCTTACGATCTCCTGCCTCTTTTCCTTAAAAAGTGTGCAGGCGCACCCCCGGGGATATCTCACCGCAACGGGATGGGTTTCCGAAAGCGCGTATTTCAGCATATCGGAAAGCTCCCATTTGTTCTTCGGAGAGAGCACTATCATATTGGGCATAGAGGAAAGATATGACAGATCAAAGAGTCCGTGATGGGTCGGTCCGTCATGTCCTACCACCCCCGCCCGGTCTATGGCAAATACCACATGAAGATCCTGCATGCAAACATCCATCAGGATCTCGTCATAAGAGCGCTGAAGGAAGGATGAGTAGATGCAGACAACGGGCTTCATACCGGAAAGGGCAAGCCCGGCGGCAAAGGTCACCGCGTGCTCCTCTGCTATCCCCACATCAAAAAATCTTTCGGGAAAGAGATTCCTGAAGCGCTTCAGCCCGGTACCGTCCATCATTGCCGCAGTGATGCAGCAGACCTTTTCATCCCGCTGCCCCAGCTTCCTGATGACAGTGGAAAAGATGTCGGTATATGAGGGATCCTTTGTTGAAAGGGGAAGCCCTGTCTCCCTGTCAAAGGGATCCGCGCCGTGGAATCGCGAAGGATGGCGTTCCGCGGGAAGATAGCCCTTTCCTTTTTTGGTGATCACGTGAACAAGAACGCAGCCTTTGTAGCGTGCAGCATTCTTCAACACATTTTCCATCTGCTTTATGTTTGAGCCGTCCACGGGACCAAGATACATTATCCCCATCTGCTCGAAGATCATCCCGGGAATGACCAGCTGCTTGATACCGGATTTGGTTTTTCTGATCTGCGCCACAAGCTTTTCCCCATAGACGGGGATCCTCTCAAGAGAGGACTGAACCTGCGCCTTCAGATTCGTATAGCCGTTGCTGGTACGAATGGATGCAAGCTGTCTGGATAATCCGCCCACATTTTCGGATATGGACATGCCGTTATCATTCAATACTATGATAAAATTTGTCTTTAGAGAACCCGCATTGTTCATGGCTTCATAGGCTAACCCGCCGGTGAGCGCGCCATCGCCTATAACTGATATGACCTTATAATCCTCTTTCATAAGGTCTCTTGCCGTTGCCATTCCAAGCCCTGCCGAAAGCGAGTTGGAAGCATGCCCCGAATCAAAGGCATCACAGTCCGATTCACTCCTCTTTGGAAACCCTGAAAGTCCGCCCTTATCACGGAGTGTCGCAAGATCCTCCCTCCTTCCGGTAAGGATCTTGTGGGTATAGGATTGATGTCCCACGTCGAAGATCAGCTTGTCCTTCGGAGGTGAAAAAACACGATGGAGCGCGACAGTAAGTTCTACGGCACCAAGGTTCGATGAGAGGTGACCTCCCTTTATTGAAAGCGTATCAATAAGAAGCTCCCTGATCTCTGAGCAGAGCGCGGGAAGCTCCTCATATGAAAAATCCTTTATGTCGCCGGGGCGTTTCAGTCTTTCAATGAGAGCCAATTCAAGACTCCTGTCCTTCAGTAAACGGCACTTCCGATCCGTCCTTTGTTATCATACTGACCTTTGCTTCGACCTCTTCTATCTTGGAATTCACGTATTTGATCAGAGCCGTGCCTTCCTCATAAAGATCAAAGGAGTTTTCAAGGGAGCAGTCTTCCTTCTCCATCTCACCCGTGATCTTTGAAAGACGCTTTAGGCCCTCCTCGATCGTCAATTCGGAAAAGTCGTATTTTTTTTCTTCCTTCTTCATTCCGTCACACTTTCCAAAACCCTGGCAAGAAGCCTTCCTTTATAGAGCCTGATATCGATCTCATCATCCTTTTTAAGAAGCTTAGCCTCTTTTATATTATTTCCCTTAGAATCCCTTATATAGGAGTATCCGCTTGAAAGCCGCTTTATAGGAGAAAGCGCATCAAGCCGCGACGCCGCAAAGGAAAGAGAATTTCGGGTCTCCCGAAGCTTTGAAGAAAAGTTTCTTTCAATACGTGTTTCAGCTTCAGAAGCTTTTTCGTACAAAGCCTTTATCCTTCGAACGGGAGAACCCTTTTCTATCTGCTGTTCATAGGAGGAAAGGTCACTTCTCCGCCTTGACAGTTTTTCAAGAAGTGCCCGTGAAAGCTCTCTTTTCCTTTCCGAAAGCTCCTCTGAAAATTCCTCATAAGAGAATACGCAAAGCTCTGCTGCCGCGGTGGGAGTTGAAGCCCTCCTGTCGGCGACAAAATCAGCTATGGTAAAGTCAGGCTCATGCCCTATCCCGGTGACGATGGGAGTCTGTGAGGAAAAGATCTGCCTTGCGACAATCTCTTCGTTGAATGCGAAGAGATCCTCCAAAGATCCGCCTCCGCGGGCAACTATGATAACGTCAAGTCCCATCGCATCCAGTCTTGCGATCCCCTCGGCGATATCCTCCGCCGCTCCCTCACCCTGAACCTTTACAGGCATGAGATAGAGATTGACATATGGATTTCTTCTCCTTGCGTTCCTTATGATGTCGTGGATAACAGCTCCGGTAGGCGCTGTCACGATACCTATATTCTTTGCGTACGGAGGGATCGGCTTTTTGTATTCATCCGCGAACATCCCCTCCTCTGAAAGTTCTTTTTTCAGCTCTTCAAAACGCCGATACAACTCTCCGAAGCCAAAAAGCTCTATCTTCCTCGCATAAAGCTGATACTTTCCCCCGGCTTCATATACCTCTACGGAGCCCGAGACCACTACCTTGTCGCCATCCTTCATCTTGAACGATAGTCCTGAGGCAGCGTAAGAGCGGAACATAACAGCGGGAATGACCGAGTCTTCGTCTTTCAGGGTAAAATAGATATGACCTGAGGAATGATATTTGATATTAGATATCTCTCCGCTTACAAGGACATTGGAAAGAAGTTCCTCGTCTGATATGACTGACGCTATATAATGGTTAAGCGCCGATACGGAAAGAGCATTTTTCATATTATCCTCGCAAGGATACCATTTACAAAAGCTCCGGAATTTTAGTCGCCGTACTTCTTTGCGATCTCCACCGCCTCGTTTATGGCAATGCCTTTATCGAGGTTCTCAAAAAGGACCTCATAAGCCGCGACTCTGATGATGGAAAGCTCCACCTTCGGGATCCTTGACGGCTTCCAGCCCTCGGTCTTTTCTGCTATGAGTAAGTCCAGTTCGTCCTTCTTTTCGATCACGGAAAGAACCTTTTCCTCTATCTCCCGCCTGTCTTTGGACCTGATCTTCTGCTCAGAGTCCTCCTCATCCTCCGGAAGACCGCTTTTTGCAAGGGTTAACTCAAGCGCTTCGGAAAGTGCATCCTCAGCTCTGAAATCCGACATATATACAAGCCTTATAACGGCTTCACGTATCTGTCTCCGGGTCATGTCGTTTTTGCTTTTTCCTGATTCTGAAGGCCGATGGACGCTATTCTTATGTCCACTTCCTTCACATCGATGCCTGTCATATTTTCTACAGTCGACTTCACCTTCTGCTGGACATTCGCGGTGACCTCAGGGATCGCGCTCCCATAGGCGATCTGAAGTGAAAGCCGTACGGTAAGTGATCTGTCGGGATGCTCGATAAGCCTGATGGAGCGTGCCAGCCTGCTCATCGATGCCTTCTCGATCTCCTGATTTGAAAGCCCGCTTGAAAGCGAAACGACGCCTTCCGTCTCCGTCGCTGAAAGACCGCAGATGACTGCTATCACATCCGTCGAAATGAAGACGCCATCCTTTATATTAAAAACATTCTTTTCGTTTGCCATCGGAATACCTCCTCTAAAACCCGTATATTATAGCAGACTGCGGGGAAAACTTAAACCCTGGTGCGCCTTTGTTTCTTTTTTCTGTGAAGCTCGACCAACTTCTTCTCAACGGTCTCAAACAACCATATCAGGAAACGCATCATGGAGACTTCCGCGATCGCAAATATCACGAACAGCATTATGGTACGTTCGCTTATCATTGAGAGCGAGAATAATGAAGGGAAGATGATGGCCGCAAGTATCATTCCGCCTATGCAGCCGAAAAATACAAGCAACCTGTATCCATTCATTGGCTTTGTGATCTCAAAGAGTATCAGATAACCCACCACCGCAAGAAGGAAGGTCGACGCTATGGAAACATCATTCTTTGAGATCTCAAACACCTGTCCGAACACCACCATGGCAGCTATGAAGAAGAACGAGGTAATGGCGGCCGGCATGGCCTTTATAAGGACGGTCAGGATGAATCTGTCGCTCTGCTTTTTGTTGTTGATCTCAAAGGTAAGGAAGAGCGCCGGCAGACCTATATTGAATGCTGAGATAAGCGTAACCTGCGAGGGGACCAGAGGATAGGAAAGGACGCTTATCAATGAGAATATCGCAAGGAAGAGCGAGAAGAGATTCTTGTAAAGGAATAATGTGGCGCTCCTCGTGATATTATTGATATTGTTCCTTCCTTCGGATACGATCTGCTTCATATGGGAGAAATCGGAGTCGAGAAGCACGACCTGGGCGGCATTTGCGGCGGCCTCACAGCCCGATCCCATGGCGATCGAGCAATCGGCCTCCTTCATGGCGAGGATGTCGTTGACGCCGTCTCCTGTCATGGCGACCTTCAGTCCGTCCCTCTTCATGGCCCTCACCAGCGCCTTTTTCTGCTCCGGCCGTACCCGTCCAAATACGGTATAATTCTTTGCGACCTCCCTCATATCATCATCTTCGGGGATCTGACTCATATCAATGTAATGCTCTGATCCGGGTATCCCTGCCCTCTCGGCTATCTTTGAGACCGTGAGCGGATTGTCGCCGGATATCACCTTTACACCGACACCCTGCTTGTTGAAGAAAGAAAAGGTTTCCGCAGCGCTATCCCTTATTGAGTTCTCAAGTGCCGCAAAAAGAACGACATCATTGTCCTTTGTAAATGCTATGACTCTCTGCCCCTTACTCATAAGGGAATCGATCTTTTCCTGATCGTTCGAAAGGACACTTTTTTCCAAAAGAAACTCAGGCGCGCCAAGGCGGTAAACTCCGTTGTTTGTCTCAACCTCTGAATACTTTTTCTTTGAATCAAAGGGATTCACCTTGAGAGCCGAAGGCAATCCGATCCTTTTAACGGATGAAAGCTCTTCTTTAAGTGCCATTGCCGTGGCGTTTGCATCCGGCATTGTTGATATATACCAGCTGAGAAGTGCCTTTTCATTATCTGAAAGGCTTCTTCCCCGGGGCGCGAAAAGCTCTGTCACCTTCATTTTGTTGTCAGTGATAGTCCCTGTCTTGTCTACGCATATCATGTCCACTCTTGCAAGAGTCTCGATGGATCTCATGTCATGAAGAAGGACTTTTTGAACAGCCAGTTTTGCTGTACTTACGGCAAGTGACACAGTCACAAGGAGGTAGAGGCCCTCCGGGATCATACCTATGACGCAGCCGATAGTCGAAACGATACTCTCCGAAAAGCCGTTCCCGTTCATCACATAAGACTGATAGAAAAGCGCTATTCCTATGGGAATGATTAGAAAGCCCGCAACTTTCAGGATGATGTCTATGGACTTGATCATCTCTGATTTCTTGTCATGCACCTTCTTTGCCTGGGCGGAAAGCTTCGCGGCATAGGACTCGGATCCGACCTTATCAAGGCGCACAAGACATTTTCCGGATACGACAAAGCTCCCTGAAAGGACCTTTGAGCCTTTTGTCTTCTCTATCTCATCGGCCTCACCGGTGAGGAGGGATTCATTAAGAGACGCTTCGCCGCCTATGACGGTACCATCGGCGGGCACCTGCTGCCCCGCTGAAAGAAAGATACAGTCATCCTGTACAAG
>OMRF01000250.1 GCA_900313435.1 uncultured Lachnospiraceae bacterium
AGATGGCTGGACTTCTGGGGCAAGAACCCGAAAGCCCTTACCGACGGAGACACGAATTATTCAACCTGCCTCATGAGCAATCTCGGCAGCATTCAGTGTCCCTCCGTTTATCACCATCTCAACAATTACGGAACGAACTCCTTCATGGTCACGATCGGAACCCTGCACAAAGAGGAAATTTTGATGGAGGACGGCACCAAACAGATAAGGGATGTGGTCGACTTCGCCGCGACCCTTGACGAAAGAATAGCGGACGGCTTTTATTTTGCTAAAAGCCTCCGCCTTGTGAAATACATATTCAAGCACCCCGAGCTTCTTGACAAGCCCCTTGGAGAGCCTTCGGAATTTGATTACGAAGCGAAACTGTCCTGACGCTCCTTAGGAGTCCCGGTTTATGAGCTTGTAGGTAAGCTCCAATAGAAAATCATTACTTTTTTCAAACGAGGATAATATGGCAATGGCTTCTTCCGTAAGGGACGAGACCGTTGCCTTTGCTTTTTCCTCTCCCTCTTTTGTCACAAACGTGACCTTGCCCTGCTTCTCCGTCTTTTCATCAAGTATATCGTCCCGAATCTGAAAAGCATTTCCGATCTTTGAAGCTGCCTCACCGATCTTTTTTACTTCATCCTCCGTTGCCCCGCTGAGTATCGCGCCGTCCATCATGGCAGCCTCGATCAAAGCCGCGGTCTTGTTCTCATAAATAAAAGAAAGCTCGTCTTTTCCTATGTCCTTTCCTTCGTCACATACATCGGCGGTCTGTCCTCCGATCATGCCGTATATTCCTGCCTTCTCAGCCGTGACCGAAAGAGCCCATGCCACCCTCTTCATATACTCCGCTTCATTCGTCCTTCCGAGGAGCATACAGGCTTCGCATATCCTGTCAGTTTCAAAGCCCTTTAACATAGTCTCAAAGGCATAGTTCAAAAGAGCATCTCCCGCGAGTATGCCTACAGCCTCTCCGAATTTCTTGTGGGTAGTCTCCTGTCCGCGGCGCATATCATCATTATCCATGGCGGGAAGATCGTCGTGTACCAGAGAATAATTATGTATGAACTCGATCCCTGCCATGAAGCGGTGGAGAACAGGATTCTGCGGTACCAGCGCGGCCAGCCCTTTTTCATCTTCCCAGGGGATCGCAAACAGCTTGTAGGTCTCCGCCATGAGTATGGGCCTTAACCTTTTCCCGCCCGAAAGAACGCTGTAATTCATAGCTTCCACCACGGGCTTTTGAAAGCTCATCTCCGACGGAAGGAAATTCTCTATCGTCTCCTCCGTAGCGGCTGTTACCATCTGAAGCTCTTTTTCAAAATCCATTATTCTTCTCCCCACTCACAGCCGCAATTCCTGACTATCCAGGTATCGATGAGATCTTTTTTCCCAAAGCCCCTCTTCTTGAATATCTTCACTTTTCCAAAGCCGGTGCCGCCGTTCCAGAGCTTCTTGAATTTTTTCTCACCATTCGGAGTCTCATAATCCGCTAAGAGCATTTCCTTCTTAGGGCACTTGATCTCCGTTACATGGACGAAGGAAAAATTCTCCTGCCTGACCTTCCAGACTATATCAGTGTCTGTCTCATAGCAGTCGAAGTAGGTCCTCGTGAAGGTCCAGAACTTTGAGAAATTAAACTCCAAAGGTGTCCCCTCGTAGCAGAACGCCGAGAGGAGTTTTCTATTGAACCTGATGAAAAAGGCCTTCGGCCGTCCGCCTCCGATATCAAAGGCGGAATTCTTCAGCACCCTGCCCTCTTTCTCACTGTAGATATGGTTCGATGAGAGCCAGAGCCAGGGAAGCGTGAAATCAGCGCCCCAGTTCTTGTCAGCGTAACCGAAGGAACTCTCCTTCTCCACCGTGAACTTCTTTCCGTTCACGGTGACAGTACCTGAATAGAAGGTCTGCATACCGGAGACGTGCCAGTACATCTCAAAGGCCTTCATCTTTCTGAACAGTCTGCTGGTACCGTAACCAACATTGAAGGGAAGATGCTTTTCTATCTTAAGATCAAAAGTCATGGTCCCGGCATCCGTCATCCTTGCGGGGTCAGAGGCCTCATCTTCTGATATCTCAACCGATCCCTTCAATGTATCCTCGGTAAGGATGCAGTCCCCCGCTTTAACACTGAGGGTCTTTTGGTCAAGCTCCACGTCCTTCCAGGGAAAGAACTTATGAAACTGAAAATGTCTCTTCCCCCAGCAGCCGCATTTGATCATGAGATAAGAAGGCCTTTTTCCTTCTTTCTTATTCTCCGGATCCTGCCCGAGCACTACTTCGTCTTTGGAAAGCGCCGGATTCACCGTAAAGAACTCGATGAAAAAGCCTCTCTCTTTTCCTGTCTTTTCACTTTTTCCGGTGAAGCTGTGCCACCACCAGTCATACCCGCTTTTTGCAAGCTTCCCGTCAAGCTGCGGCAGATTCTTCTCCGGAGCAACCTTTAAAAAACTCATATTTTTAACCCTCTACCCAACAAACTTATGGTCTAAAAAGAGTGGCCGCCGCCGGTGCCGCCGCCACCGCCGCCGCCTCCGCCGCCTCCGCCGCCTCCACCACCGGAGCTGGTGGGCGGATTGTAGACACGGGTGAGCCTGCCGGCCGTGATCTGAAGATTATTGATTCGGCCTTCAAAGTATGCCGCCTTTTTCGCAGCCTTCTTATTATTGACTGAGGTTATGAGCACGATGATGTAGCTTATGAGAAGCCCAAGACCCACGGCAAGAAGGGCATTATTTATATGCTTCATGGGCCGTGCAATGCCCTGCCCCTTAAAGAGGGAGAGCATCTGCGAGAAGGCTGACTTTGCGGTAAGATAATAATCACCGCTTTTCGCCGTCCTGTAAATATTATCCGTGATGTTGTCCTGCTCTGCGTTTGTGAGTACTTTCTCTACATCGCTCCCTACAGAATGGATATAGAGATATCTGCTGCCTATATCTATGAGGAAGATCGAAGCGTTTTTCGTCGGGAAGGTCTTTCTTAAGACAGTATCCGCATAGCTTGCGTACTCACCCTTGTTGAGGGTTGCGGTAACGAACATCACATTTTCAAATTCCGTAAGAGGTGCCATATCGTTAATGAGCTGTCCCTCTTCCGATTCACTCAGTATATCCGCGTCGTCTATGACCACGGCACTGTTGCCCGTAGTCTCGTTCGTGTACCT
>OMRF01000355.1 GCA_900313435.1 uncultured Lachnospiraceae bacterium
AGATGAGCTCCAGCAGCCATGTGATAGGGAAGGAAAGTAATGCGGCAAGTATAGTAAAAAATGTGGCTTCAGGTACTATGATGACGGAGATTATCGCGGAGGCAAGCCCCGCTACAGTTGCCAGTGCCGCAAAGACCGAGGACAGGAAAAGCAGGAAAAAGTCAAAGAGTATGACCGAAGGTCTTTTGCCGAGGGCCTTTTTGTATTTTCCGACATATTGCAGCAATACCTGAAAGACACCGGAACACCATCTCCGAAGCTGGAAATACATAGTGCGAAGATCCGAGGGCTGTTCGTCATAGAACACCGCATCTATGGAATAATTAATATGATAGCCTTTGAGGACACGCTGATGGGAAAACTCCATATCCTCGGTTATCGCTGTGGTATCAAAGCCTCCGTCCTCTATCACGCTGCGTCTCAGCACCATCCCAGTGCCCGTGAGCTGGCAGTTGAAGCCTCTCTTTTCTCTCGCGTATTGAAAGATAAAATTGTGGAAGGCCCAGTATATTGCATACCACGAGGTAACGGCAGTCTTGAAGGGCTTTCCGGCCTTCCTGTTTCCCTGAATGATATCGTCCCCGGCCAGAAGGCGCTTGTTCATTTCAGCCATGAAGGAGGGGATGGGGACATTGTCCGCGTCGAAGAACATGAAGGCTGAATGATCGAATTCTTTGAGTGACATCAGCTTTTCAAAGCCCCATTTGAGAAGCTGTCCTTTTCCGGGAGGAGTGTTCCCCGTTCTTTCAAGGCAGGTCACAAAGGGAAAAGTCGACGCTATCTCTCCTGTTCTGTCGGTACAGTGATCCAAAAGAAGAAAAACATGATACTTGTCCTTCGGATAATCCTGAGCCTTTATTGCTTCAAGGAGACTTGCGATTGAATCCTCTTCATTTTTTGCGCAGATTATAACGGCAAAAGAATGTCTTTCTCCGGTATCGGCATAACTCTTTTTTTTTCGCGGAAGCCCCATCACTACGATGAGAAGGCTCCAGATCAGGACGAAGTAGTTCGGGATCTGAAGTATGAGAAGGACCAGGATCAAAGGGTTTGAGACCGCAAAATTAAAGGAGTACCCCAACCAGTCGATTATCGATTCAACCATAAAACATTCCCAAAGATCACTATGCAAACATACTTTTCTATTCTATCATAATTCATACTGTTGTGCTATAATTCTTTCGTATGTCGCAATTTTGGAAGTTTTTATGAGGTTTAATTATGGGTTCAATGATATGGCTTGTGATGATGGCCGTCTTCCTTCTTCCCGTGATCATCAGGCTGATCTCGGAAAATCGCCGGGGAAAGCCGGGAGATAGTGAACCGAAGGAAAAGAAGACAAGGATATTTGATGAGGTGAGTGAGAAAATGAAGAGCAAGGTAAAGAAGATCACGATAGGGGTGATAATAGCGGCAGCTGCGGTCGTCGTTTTTATAATGTGCATTTATGCGCAGGACGCGGGCGAGGTAGCGGTTATCAGGAATCTCGGTGGTTCCCTGGGAGGGAGCACCTCTGAAGCGGGCTTCCATCCGAAGGCGCCCTGGCAGTCGATCATAAAATATGACACCAGAAACAACGTCGTCACATTTTACGGAAACAATACGGGATATAAATATAACGGCGGCTCTGCAGAGGGACCTGAGGTCACCATCAACGATTCATCGGGAGCCACTGCCAATATAGATATCCAGGTGAATTATTCTCTTCAGCCGAAATACGCCGAGGATCTTTACAGGGACTATGGTACGCAGGAGTCCTTTGTGAAGGCTGTTGTTGCCATCGATTCAAGGAGTGTTCCGAGAGAAGTGGCAGGTCGTTTCTCCACCCTTCAGATACTTACCGCAAGGAGTGAGATATCAGATGCCATTCAGGAAGCGCTTACGGAGAAATGGGATAAATACGGGCTGATAGTTGAGGATGTGTCCGTTCAGGATGTCCGTTATTCCGATTCGATCATAAGCGCCTACGCCGAGGCTCAGGCCGCTGAGATCGCAAAGCAGAAGGCGCGCAACGAGCAGGAGACAGCGAAGGTACAGGCTGAGACAAAGAAGGTCACTGCCGAGGTCGATGCGGAGACAAAGAGGATCCAGGCTGAGGCTGAGGCAAACGCAAACAGGATAGTAAATGAATCGCTTACCGACAACGTCATTAAGCAGCATTATATCGAAGCACTCCAGAGCATAGGCGAGAAGGGTAATCTGGTCGTCGTTCCCGAGGGAAGCCAGCCGATAGTCGGAACCGTGAATGGGGTTGCTTCGGGACAGTAATGATAAAACGGTTTAAGGCGTATCTGTCATTTACGCCGCTTTCCTACAAGATAGTAATACTGCTCCTGTATCAGGTCGGACTGCTCTTGTTCAGGGTACTTACTCTTTTTGCATACAGGATAATAGGTGTTCCCGATTCGTGGATCCTTCAGAGGACGGATTTTGAGTTTTCGGCAGTATTCTTTCTGATGGAGCTTGTTTCGGTCGTCATCATCTTTTACGTTGAGGCGATCTCAGATATCGGAGTTTTCTTCGGGGCCTACTCAAGGAACGGTGGGCTTCCGGAGTATCTTCGGATGTCGCAGAAGGGCAGTCATTTTTTCATGATGGCACTTCAAGGCGATCTCATCCGCCGGGCCATCCTGATAGCTCTCTATTTCATTCCGGGGATATTTGTGGCGCAAAGCCTTGATATATCCGTCACCGGAGAACGTTGGCGTTATATACTGATGGCGGTGGGCTGCGCCCTTCTTTCCTACGGGATGAGTGCGCTTTCATTGTTTGTCACCCGTCACATAAACAATCGACAGGTCATGCCCTTTGTGGTCATGATCTTTTTCCTGGCGCTGACAGGATTCATTTTTTACATCAATGACAGTGATGCCATAGATGAATATACGATACTTGTTATTGTGTTCGTCATGGGGCTTTTGTCCACGGCAGCAGGAACGTTCCTTGTGCTTTTGAGAGGCTATGATAAGTTCAAAAAGGGCTTCCTGGATGATGTTGCTAGAAGAAAAAAGCAAAAAAAAGAGCGTCGGATAGGGACAGGCGTATTTGCCCTTGCGAGAAAAAGCCCTGTGTTATCCGGCTTCATTTTGGGACTCTACACGCCCCAGGCTGTTTCAGCGATGGTGACGGCGTTGATCTTTCTTGTCATAGGCTTTCTCGCAGGAAGGCTCGAGTTTGCCAATTCCCTCTCTGCATTTTTTATCTGTTTTGCCTTCATAGAAGCGCCTTCCGGCCTTGTTACTATCGGCGTTTCATCCTATAGCTCGTCCTCTCCGAAGAGAGAGGCACTGCAGTGCTCCATGCCTGCCATAGTATATCTGGTCTCGTCGCTTCTCGGTTTCCTTGTCGCCTCAGCGGTCGAGGGTGTACAGCTTTCAAAAACTCCCGAAAACGAGGTGCTCTATGCGGGGAACCTGATGTTTACGGCGTTTTTTATAATAGTGCTGGGGGCCTTCATGGGGATCATTTATAAGGCATGGGTCTTCGGTTTTATCATGATGGCGGTGGTAAGCGTTCTCTCATACAATGCAGTGCATTTTGTAAGGAACGGTCGTTCATTGTTCCCGGCTATGGGGCTTTTCAGGAGTGCACTGCTGTCAGGCTTTATCGCCTGCTTCTTAGGAGCCGCCCTGCTTTATCTCTTCTCAAAGGTATTCAGACGTCTGCCCCTGACCGAGAGGCTGCTCGGAAAATATTATAGGAGAAAGTAGATAAAGGAACTTATTAATAGATAGATAAATTATCGATATTGTATATATTTTTTTTTAGGAGAAAGATTATAATATCCTAATGTTGTTATTTTTTAAGAAAGGAGTTTTTTGAAATCATGGAAACAAGAAATCTTTCAAAAGGTCTGCATCAGGTCTTCCTCAGCAAGCTCATAAACGTCATCGCCGCTATACTTACGATCATTGGACTTTTCGTAATGATAGGCGGAATGGCTATGGGTCAGGCTGCGGTTCTTGAGGCGGATTCATTAGAGGTTGCCGGCGCTGTTATGGGAATGGCCGGGACAGGTGTTGTGGTAGGTTCTATACTCTCTATCGTAGGTGCGGTTCTTCTCATTATCGCACTTATCCTTATGCTGGTGGGACTTGGCAATGCCGGAAAGGATGATGCAAGGTTCAAGACCGTTCTTCTTTTCGCACTTATCTCCCTTGCATGCTCTATCATCTCAAGCTTTGTTGGTACTATACCGTACCTTCCGCAGATCCTTAAGATAGTAGCGACAGTACTTGATCTCTTAGTAGTTATCTTTACTATCCAGTATGCTTCTGATGACCTTGAGAAGATCGGCAGGAGTGAGCTTGCAGAGTTTGGTAAGAAGATCCTTATGGTCGTCCTCATCATAGTCATTGTCGATCTTATCGTTTCGATCTTACCTATGTTCATGGTTGCTCTTGCGACTGTTCTTTCTATCATCGCACTGGTTCTTCAGATCGTTTACTGGTTCGCATTCATGATCTTCCTTGCAAAGGCTTCAAGAGCTTTTGCTTCTTAAGAGAGTGGAAGAAACTATGTAAAATTACAGGTGCCCGGATCTTCCGGGCGCCTGTTTTTCTTGTTACGGAGGTTGAAGTTGTGAAGGCTTTGGTCTTGCTGAGCGGCGGACTGGACAGTTCGGTATGCCTTTCCATGGCTGTAAAAAAATATGGGGCTGATGAGGTGTTGGCACTCTCAGTTTATTATGGTCAGAAGCATAAAAAGGAGATGAACGCTGCAGAAAAGGTCGCTTCATTTTATGGTGTGGAGAGGCTTACCCTGGATCTCGGAGAATTATTCAAAGAAAGCGACTGCTCCCTGTTGGAAGGGTCTGACAAAGAGATCTCGCATGAGGATTATTCCGAGCAGGTGAAAAAGACAAACGGGCAGCCGGTGGATACCTATGTGCCCTTCAGAAACGGCCTCTTTCTATCCTCCGCTGCAGCGATAGCTCTTTCCCATGGATGCAGCGAAATCTATTACGGCGCGCATGCAGATGACGGGGCGGGAAGCGCTTATCCGGATACCAGCAGCGATTTTAACAGAGCGATCTCCGAGGCTATACATCTTGGGAGCGGAAAAGAGCTGAAGGTCATTGCACCCTTCATAGACAAGACCAAGGCTGATGTGGTAGCCGCCGGGATAGAGGCGGGGACTCCCTTTGAGCTCACCTGGAGCTGCTACGAGGGGAGGGACAAGGCCTGCGGTCTCTGCGGAACCTGCAGGGACAGGCTTCTGGCTTTTTCAAAAAACGGAATAAAGGACCCGATAGAATACGAGCAGGAGAGCAGTTAAAGTGCCAAATGAAGTAATTTTTATCATAACGGTTTTTGCATACCTTGGGGCAGTGCTCCTTTTCTATAAGCTTTTCGGCAAGGCGGGGCTCTTTGCATTTTCCATATTCGGAACGATCCTTGGAAACATAGCCGTTTGCAAAAATGTGGATATTTTCGGGATCGCGACCACATCGGGAAATGTTCTTTACGCCTCAACCTTTCTGATCACGGATATCCTTTCCGAAAGGTATGGGAAGAGTGAGGCGAGGAAGGCTGTCATATACAGCTTTTCGGTAATGCTGCTATGGCTTCTCGGGACGCAGCTAATACTTGCTTTCACGCCGAATGACAGCGATTTTGTGAATGAAAGTCTGCAGGTGATATTTGGTCTTGTTCCGAGGATCACCATTGCAAGCCTTGCCGGATATATCACAAGCCAGAGCATAGATGTCGCTCTTTATCATTTCATATGGAAAAAGACCGGAAACGACCAGTCATTTCTCTGGCTTCGGAATAACGGGAGCACGCTTATCAGCCAGGCTGTAGATACTGTGATATTTGTGACTATCGCTTTTGCAGGCACCTATCCTACGGAGGTTTTCTTCAGTATACTGTTGACAACCTACCTCTTTAAGGCGATAGTAGCGATCTTGGACACACCGTTTATGTATCTTTCGAGAAGGATCAAACCTTTGGGGGAGAAATAATGAGAGAAAAAGAAGATTTGACAAAGCTTGGAAGCAAAAAAACAGAGTACTCGACGGATTACGATCCGGGTCTCCTGGAGTCGTTTTCCAACAAACATCCGGACAGGGATTATTTTGTAAAATTTAACTGTCCTGAGTTTACGACTCTTTGTCCTATCACAGGTCAGCCTGATTTTGCAACGATCACGATATCCTATGTTCCTGACGAAAAGCTTGTGGAAAGTAAATCTCTGAAGCTTTATCTCTTTTCATTCAGGGAGCATGGGGATTTTCATGAGGATGTGGTAAATATCATCATGGAGGATCTGATAAAGCTTCTTGATCCGAAGTATATTGAGGTGTGGGGGAGGTTCCTGCCCCGGGGCGGGATATCGATCGACCCGTACTGTAACTATGGAAAGACCGGTACGCCATGGGAGAAGATTGCTTTTGAGAGGCTTTCGAATCATGACCTTTATCCTGAAAAGGTTGACAATAGATAATAATACATAAAAAAAGACTGAAACGAAGCGTTTCTTACGAACCCCGCTTCGCCTCAGCCTGCATATTCATTCTCTAATGCTGTGTCCAACGGACCATACCTCCGATCCATCAAAACCCTCGCGCATCCTTCGTTCTTCCGCCCGTCCGTATCTATCATTATATCCGAAGGGGGTACTGTTTAAAAAAGCCCTTCGTTACTAAAGACAAATACCTTTTTCTTCCTTTTCCTGACTACTTCACAGCCCGCCTTTCACGGCCTGCCGGACGAGTCCCGGATCCAATGCGCTTCTGCTGTCAACTCCGTTCCACTGTCGTCTGCTTCGCTCTCGGCACGATCTTCTTTTTTTTCCTTCACGGCTCAAACAGCCTTCGTCTGAAAAGATTGCTTCCTGCTAAACGGACAACTTTGCCGGTACTGAAACTCCACCGACCGGCGCGGCTCCTAAGAAAAACTTACGTTCCCGGTGGCTCCACCTTGCCTTTCTCGGCACTCCCGAAGCTCTTCGCCTCGCCTCCCCTCCGGTCGACTTCTGAACCTCCGCCGTTCAATCTGAAGTGTTCCTTCGTAGGCTCCCCGAGAAGCTTCCTCGGTGCTAACTCGTTTCTCTTTCTTTGTGATGAACACATAATAACTCGCAATTCATCCCTTGTCAAGTAAAAAATCTAAAAATACATAAAAATACAATAAATTATCAATCTATTCAATTGAATTGCTGAAATATTCTGACAAATTGGCTCAAAGCAGCCAGGGGACGTCTCTCTGTCTCCTTTGCCTCTATTCCATCTACATTCCGTACCAGCCTATCCCTTCATCTTTCCATCCGAGTTCAATGAGGTGATCTCTTTCGGCCATATCAACGGTGAAATGATGAGCGCCTCCTAAGAGGGCATTCGGGTCATAGAGCCTGTAGATCGGGACAGCTATCAAAACTTCAGAATACCAGCCTATGCCTTCATCGTTCCAGCCGATATCAATGAGATGATCCCTCTCAAAGACATCCGTTGTATAGTGATGGTCGCCGTTATTCGGATTATATAGCCTGTATACCGGAACATCAGGAAACTCCGGCGCGTACCAGGCGACACCCTCATATTTCCAGCCAAGTGTTATCAGATTATCTTTTTCAGCAACATTTTGTGTGAAGAGATGATCTCCGGAGTTTGGATTATAAAGCCTGTACACCACAGATTCGCCTTCGCCGGGTGTCGGGTCGGGATCATCGGCTGCGCCGCTACCGGCGATGACAGCCTTCACACACTTAGGTACAGTTTCACTCTGGCTTCCATCATCTGCTACCGCTTTATACCAGACATAATAGGTTCCGGTTTCTGTTTTGGCGGGGATAGCAGTACTCCAGCCGTTTGTCGGCGCAATGGTCTCATTCTCGCCGAGCGCGTATTGCATTGTACCGCCGGTTGCTTCGCCTGCGGTCAAAAGTTCCTGTGCCGAACCGTTGGGCTTCAGATCCTTTGCCGTCGGGGCTTTGGAGACCGCTACTGCCGGCCTCACTGAAAATGTATTATCCGAGAAGTTTACAGCTGACAGATTGAGTTTCAAAGCGGGGCGGACGCCGTACGTGAAGGTCACGCCGTGGCCATTGTCGAAAAGGTATCCGGTATCGCCGTTGACGACCGCAGCTTGGAAAGAGTTGTCGCCCATCGAGCAGAGCCACCAGGCATTACGTTCGGCTCCGGGATACTGAGAACACTTAAGGACATCTGCATTTTTTACTGCTTTTGCCTGATAATCAGTCAGAAGAAACATCGCGTTGCCGCTTACTGCTGTTTTTGCATCAGCTGAGATATTATCTTTATAATAAGAATCTACGACACCCTTTATTGTGGAATCCTTATAGACAACATACTGGTCAACATAACCTCCTGAATTATACTCTGCCGCAGCAACACATTCCTTTGCAAGTAATGTCACAGTACTGTCATCATAATCGATGAGATACCACTCCTTGCCGTCAAAGTTCATCAGTGTTGTGGTATCTTTGAAGGGTGAGTAGATATCGACGATGACAGCCTTCAAACACCTAGGATCACTTTCAAGGTGGTTCGCATCATTTGGCAAAGCTTTATACCAGACATAATAGGTACCGACATTAGCTGCGGTGGGGATAGTCGTACTCCAGCCGGTCTGCGGCGCGGTGGTCTCGTTCTCACCAAGCGCGTATTGTATTGTGCCGCCGTTTGCTTCACCTGCGGTCACCAGTTTCTTTGCAGAGCCGTCGTAGTTCAGGATCGGTACTGTAGGAGCTTTGGTGATCGCTACCGCCGGCTTCACTGAAAATGTATTTGACGAAAAAGTGACGGAGGAAAGAGTAAGCTTTAAGGCGGGACGGACGCCTAAAGTGTAACTCACACCGATGCCATTGCGAATATAGCCGCCGTTCACCCAAGTCGCTTCGTAATTGTATTTTCCGGGTGAGCAGAGCCACCAGTCATCATTTCCGTCGGGATGCCTGGGGCCCCTCCTGACATCATCATTTGTTATCGCACTTGCCTGATCGGTTGTCAGAAGAAACATCGCGTTGCCGTTTACTGCTTTTTTTGCTTCAGCTGAAAAAGTCTTATTATAGTAATCGTCTACGACCCCTTTTATTATTGAATTCTTATATTCAACATAACCATGATTTCCATTGTAACTTGACTTGGCAACAAAGTCCTTTGAAAGCAGAGTCACAGTGCTGTCATCGTAATCGATAAGATACCAATCCTTGCCGTCAAATTTTATTTCTTTTGTGGTATTCTTGAAACCGGAATAGGGACTGCCCGCCAACGCCCTCAGGTTCAACGCCGGCATCAGCAAGAGCACTATCGCAAGGCTTAGAAGGACACCAATAACCTTTTTCATCAATCATTAACCTCCTTGTTTATTATTCCCCAAACAGTAGCGCTAATACTTCCTCAGGTGTCTTCTCCCTTATTCCGTCAGGATCCTTAAGTCCGGCTTCGCTGTTTTTTGTATCCCAGGAAAATCTGCCGGCATTTTCACCTTCAAAAGTAAAATACGTATAAGGGCTGCACAGGTATACCTGATATCGCTCATACCATTTTGGATAATACTGTGACATATACCGGTCAGCAAGGGCATAAGCTTCACAGCCTTTGCTATAGCCGATCGCATTTATCTGGACTCCTCCGCCGGGCTGCCCGATCCTGCTATAGGAGGGAGTTGAGTGCAAAATAACTACACTGCCGTCCTCGCAGGTTCCGAGGGATATCCACACATGGCCGTTTATACTCATGATGTCCCCCGGCTTCATCTGATAATAGTTGGATGTGTCAGGCATTCCGATATCCTGCGTCCATTCGCCGAGACCGAGTTCTGAAAGACGCCTTGCGCATTTGGTGGAGCTTCCCACATAGCCCTCTTTTCCGCTCTCGGTCTCCATGGTGTTGTATAAGGTCCATCCTAAATATCCTGAGCAGTCAAGACCGGCGTAATAATACTCATTGTACCCACCGTAAGGAAAGTAGCTTACTGAGGGATCACCGGCTGCCTTATATGTGTACGACGCGTCATTATCTTCAAAAAATCTGACCCAGTCCGGAGATACGCCTATGGTTCTTGCCTGTATTGAGGAGCCTTCATCCTGCCAGTCCCAGCCGCCTCCGTAGATATAAAGAGTAGTTCCGACAGGCATGAGTCCTGTCTTAAGGAAATTCTTAATGGTATGCTCTCCGGGAACGCCGGATACCACGGGGATATATTTATCATCACCTGTTTTTATCTCTTCAGCGGCAGTGATAATGCCGTTTTCGATGGTAATGATGTAGCGATAGCCTTCCTTCAGGATATTCTGGATCGGATAGTCATAATTGCCGTATTCATCCCGGATACCGTTTGACAGTCTGTATGTAACTTCCCCGCCATCCACCTGAAAGCGATAAAGAAAGTCATCTTTGTTGTCCTTGTTGGTCTCTTCAAGGCCGTAGCCTTGCACTCCCAGATAGACGGCCGCTCTGATCTCCTCGTCCTTTGTGCCTTCCAGAGCGTACCAGCCGATGCCTTCGTCGTTCCAGCCGACACTTACGAGATAGTCCTTTTCTACACCGTTGGAGGTAAAATGATGCGAGCCTGCCATTTGGGCATTTGGATTATATACCCTGAAAAGCGGTACAGTATCCGGCTCGGAAGAATACCATCCTATCCCTTCATATATCCAGCCAAGCTCAGCAATATGATCTCTTTCAATTATTTCCGTTGTATAATGATGGTCGCCGGTATTGGGATTGTAAAGCCTGAATACCGGTACACCTGAAGACTCCGGCGCGTACCAGCCGATGCCCTCATAGTTCCACCCCGCTACAATAAGGCGGTTTCTCTCATCTGCACTCCCCGTGTAAAAATGCTCTCCGGAGTTTGGATTGTAGAGCCTGTGAATAGTTGCAGATCCATGATCAAAAGATGATCCGACGGCTCTGTCACAGAAGTAATCTTCACTGAGTCCGGGTGTTCCGACAGACTGTTCTGTGACCTTTTGGCCTTCGACTTCCGAGGTACTTACAAGTTGAGTGATAGCTGCGCCCGGTGCGAAAGAAAGTGCCAAGACGGCTGATATTATCACCACACCAAGAATTATTAAAGGCTTGTTCATCAGAATCCCCCTCTAGAAGGAGACAGGGGACGTCTCGCCGTCTCCTTTTTTTCTGACCATTATAAACAGCGAAAAAACTCATTGCAATCACAATTCCGTGTGGAGACAGAAAACCGTCCCCTGTCTCCTTGTCTCCTTTCGAAAGATGTTGAGACTTTCTTTTAATGGTGTTAAAATCTACTCCGTATGTGCCAAAAAGAAATAGTATTAAGTAGCAGGAGTTTTTTATGAGTCTTTTTACAAAAATGTTCGGAACCCACAGTCAGCATGAGCTGAAGAGGATAATGCCTTTAGTCGAGAGGATAGAGTCACTTCGTCCCGAGATGCAGAAACTCTCGGATGAAGAGCTTCGGGCGAAGACGCCTTATTTCAAGGAGAGGCTGTCAAAGGGTGAGACGCTTGACGACATCCTTCCGGAGGCTTACGCGGTAGTGCGTGAAGCCGGAAAGAGGGCTCTTGATATGGAGCATTTCCAGGTTCAGCTGATCGGCGGGATCATCCTTCATCAGGGCCGTATCGCGGAGATGCGTACAGGTGAAGGAAAGACGCTCGTTGCGACGCTTCCTTCCTATCTCAATGCCCTTGAGGGAAACGGGGTTCATATAGTTACCGTAAATGATTATCTCGCGAAGCGTGATGCCGAGTGGATGGGCGCGGTCCACAGATTCCTCGGACTTGAGGTGGGTGTCGTATTGAACGACATGAGTCCCGCCGACAGGAAGAAGGCCTACGACTGCGACATTACCTATATTACAAATAATGAGCTGGGCTTTGATTACCTGAGGGATAATATGGCTGTCTACGAGAAGCAGCTTGTACAGAGGGGCCTGAATTACGCCATTATTGACGAGGTTGACTCGGTACTTATCGATGAGGCGAGGACACCTCTCATCATCAGCGGTCAGTCCGGAAAGTCCACAAAGCTCTATGAGATGTGCGACATCCTTGCGAACCAGCTTCAGAGAGGTGATGATCTTCCCGAATACACCAAGATGGATGCCATCATGGGTGTAGAGAGAGAGGAGACGGGAGACTTCATAGTAGATGAGAAGGACAAGAACGTTAGCCTTACCGCCGAGGGTGTCAGGAAGGTGGAGCAGTTCTTCAGGATAGAGAATCTTGCGGATCCGGCCAATCTTGAGATCCAGCACAATGTGATCCTGGCTCTCCGTGCCCACAATCTCATGCACCGTGATCAGGATTATGTCGTTAAGGATGACGAGATCCTGATAGTCGATGACTTCACCGGAAGAATAATGCCCGGACGCCGCTATTCCGACGGACTCCATCAGGCTATTGAGGCGAAGGAGCATGTGAAGGTAAAGAGGGAATCCATGACCCTCGCTACCATTACCTTCCAGAATTTCTTCAATAAATATAAGAAGAAGGCCGGCATGACCGGTACTGCCCTTACCGAGGAGCAGGAGTTCCGTGATATCTACGGAATGGACGTTATTGAGATACCCACGAACAAGCCCGTAGTCAGAGTCGATCATGACGACGCCGTTTACAAGACAAAGGCTGAGAAATACAAGGCCGTTGTCGAAGAGGTGAAGGAGGCGCATGAAAAGGGTCAGCCCGTTCTCGTTGGTACGATCACGATCGATGTGTCAGAGCTCCTGGACAAGATGCTGGATAAGGCTGGGATAGAGCACTCAGTCCTGAACGCGAAGTTCCATGAAAAGGAAGCGGCCATAGTCGAGAAGGCCGGTATCCATGGTGCCGTGACGATAGCGACGAACATGGCAGGTCGTGGTACGGATATCAAGATCGATGAGGAAGCCCGTGCTGCGGGAGGTCTCAAGATAATAGGAACAGAACGTCACGAGGCAAGACGTATCGATAACCAGCTCAGAGGTCGTTCCGGACGTCAGGGAGACCCGGGTGAATCCCAGTTCTTCATCTCTCTCGAGGACGACCTGATGAGGCTCTTCGGTTCAGAAAGACTGATGGGACTGTTTGAGGCTCTCGGTGTTCCGGAGGGAGAGCGGATCCATCACAAGATGCTTACCAACGCGATACAGCGCGCGCAGGAAAAGATCGAGGAGAACAACTTCGGTATCAGAAAGAACCTCCTTGAATATGACGAGGTAATGAACGAGCAGAGAGAGCTCGTTTACAAGCAGAGAAAGCGTGTCCTCGAGGGCGAGAACATGAGGGACAGGATCATGGATATGATAAAGACCAAGGTCTCGGACTGCGTCAATATCTCACAGGATTCCGCCGATTCAAATACCTCCTGGGATATACCTGAGCTCAACAGGTCTCTTCGTAACATCATACCGCTTCCTCCCATCACCGAGGAATACGTGAAGGACATGAAGAGTCCTGAGGATCTGAAGGAAAAGCTTTTCAACGATGCGGTAAAACTTTACGAAGCAAAGGAAGCCGAGGTTCCCGAGGAGCAGCCTGATATGTTCAGGGAGATAGAGAGGGTAATTCTCCTTCGCTGCATAGACCGTCATTGGATGCAGGAGATCGACGATATGGATCAGCTGCGCCAGGGTATCGGACTCCAGGCTTACGGCCAGAGAAATCCCGTGGACGAGTACAAGATGCAGTCCTACGATATGATGGATGCCATGAATGACGCCATCACCACAGATACGGTAAGTCTTCTCTACAGAGTCAGAATAGAGCAGAAGGAGACCGAGAGACAGGAAGTCGCGAAGCCTACCGGAACGAACAAGGAGGCAGGCCCCTCGGCATCAGGACCGAAGAAGCGCTCAAACAAAAAAGTATATCCCAACGATCCCTGCCCTTGCGGCAGCGGCAAGAAATACAAGAACTGTCACGGAAGACCCGGCGCGGCTCCGCTTTAAGGTATGGACAGGTTCATTCTTCATGCTCCCTATCAGCCTACAGGGGATCAGCCCCAGGCAATAGAAAAGCTTGTAAAGGGCTTTAAGGAAGGCAATCAGTTTGAGACCCTCCTTGGAGTCACAGGCTCGGGAAAGACCTATACCATGGCAAACATCATTGCCGCCCTGAACAAGCCGACCCTCATTATCTCTCATAATAAGACTCTTGCGGGGCAGCTGTACGGGGAGATGAAGGAGTTCTTTCCTGAAAACGCCGTCGAGTACTTCGTTTCCTATTATGATTATTATCAGCCGGAGGCCTATGTTCCTCAGACCGATACCTATATCGCGAAGGACTCCTCCATTAATGATGAAATAGACAAGCTCAGGCTTTCGGCCACCGCCTCCATGGCGGAGAGAAATGACGTGATAGTGGTCGCTTCGGTCTCCTGCATTTACGGGATCGGCGAACCTGATGATTTTCAAAATCTTATGGTCTCTCTTCGTCCGGGAATGGAGATAGACAGGGATGCCGTGATCGAATCTCTGGTCGGCATCCAGTATGTCCGGAACGACATGGATTTTAAGCGGGGCACCTTCAGGGTTCACGGCGATACGCTGGATATCATTCCTGCCAATGTGAATGAATATGCCCTTCGGATAGAATGGTTCGGGGACGAGATAGACAGGATAGTCGAGACAGATATAATGTCCGGCCGCGTAACAAGGGAGCTTAAGCATGTCGCGATCTTTCCGGCATCACATTATGTTGTTCCCAAGGACAGGATACTATCGGCCTGTGAAGAGATTGAAAAGGATCTCGATTTCCAGGTCAGGTTCTTCAAGCAGAACGGCAAGCTCATTGAGGCGCAGCGCATCGCTGAGAGAACAAACTTTGACATAGAGATGCTCAAGGAGACAGGCTTTGTTTCCGGCATAGAAAATTACACCAGATATCTCACAAAACAGAAGGCGGGAGAGCCTCCGGCGACACTGATGGATTATTTCGGACGGGATTATCTCATAATAGTCGACGAGTCCCATATGACGGTGCCGCAGATCAGAGGAATGTACGCCGGGAATTTCTCAAGGAAACAGACCCTTATAGATTACGGCTTCCGTCTTCCCTCTGCTATGGACAACAGACCCCTCAACTTTACGGAGTTTGAGGACAAGATAGACCAGCTGCTCTTTGTATCGGCGACGCCCGGTCCTTATGAGTCGGAGCACGAGATGCTCAGGGCTGAGCAGGTGATAAGGCCC